>QZKE01000034.1 GCA_003598015.1 Actinomycetota bacterium
TAATCTCGCCCCTGTTCGTGGGCAGGTTGGCGGCAACGGTTGGGTCAACCAGCCAGGCCGTGCAGACCGCCCTCGCTCAATCCCAGGGCGGGACGATCCCCACATCCATATCCCCCCAGGTAATCTCCGCGGCCAAGGATGCCTTCGCTTTTTCGCTGGCCATCGCCTACGTGGTCGTCGTCGCGTTAATGATCGTATCGTTTATCGTCGGCCGGTTCGTGCATACGGGGAGGAAGCCCACGGTTTCGCCGCAAGATGAGTTAGAATGACTTGTCGGACGATACTGCGCGCAATCGCCGCACCCGATCTTAGCCGCACATGCGGGCGGGGAGAGGAGCGACCGTTATGCATTACGTGATAATCGGCAACGGGGGGGCGGGGCTCCGCGCCGCCCGGACCATCCGCAAACGGGACCCCGAGGGCACCATAACCATGGTGGACGGGGAGCGCTACCCCTGCTACTACCGCATGAGGCTCCCCGATTACATCAGCGGATGGAGGGAACGCGAAACGGTATTCGTGGTGAAGGATGATTTCTATTCCGAGAACGATATCGAGCTCGTCCGGGAGGACCGCGTCACCGCGGTCGATGCGAACGAACACACGTTGTCCCTGGAGAGAGGCGGCACCATGTCCTACGATCGCCTGCTTATCGCCGCCGGGGCGAGGCCGCGCGAGCTCACCTGCCCCGGTCACGGGCTGGACGGCGTGGTCTACCTGCGCACCCTGGATCAGGCGGAAGATATCATCAGGCGGGCCGGGGAAGCCCGGAACGCCGTCGCCCTGGGGGGAGGGCTGCTGGGCGTGGAGATGGCCCGCGCCTTCAACGAGCTCGGCCTGGACACGCATTACCTCATCCGTGAGGACCGTTTCTGGCCCCAGATGCTCGACGCCGCCGGTTCATCCCTCGTTGAGGAGGTCCTGGAGGAAAAAGGGGTCGTCCTGCATAAGGAGGAGGGTATCGACGGGATAAGCGGGGACGCGGGCCGGGTGGAGAAGGTCGGGACCACCTCCGGCAAAGAGCTCGGCGCCGACATCGTGGGCATCGCTATCGGAGTAGTGTCGAACCTTGAGTTCCTGGAGGGAAGCGGCCTGGAGTTGGAGCGCGGGATCCTGGTCGATGAACGCCTGCGGGCCGGCCTTCCCGACATCTTCGCCGCCGGGGACATCGCACAAGCCCTGGACGCGGCCAGCGGTGAACACCGCCTGGTGACATCATGGCTGAACACCCAGCGCCAGGGGGAGGTCGCGGGCATCAATATGAGCGGGGGGGATGCAGCCCTCGAGGGCGTGGTCCCCTTCAACGTCATCGTCATCTACGGCCTGCCCGTAGCCTCACTCGGGCTCGACATCCCGCCGGAGAGAGAAGGGTACGAGGCACTCACGGGCGACTATCCCAGGGACGGCCGCTATCGCAAGCTCGTGTTGCGTGACGGCGTACTGGTTGGGGGGACGCTTATCGGCGACATCGCGGAGGCGCAGGCCATCGAGTCACTCATCAAGATGCAGGCGGACGTATCACCGTATCGCGACCGCCTGTTCGAGCCCGGCTTCGACGCCAAGATGCTCCTCGCGGAGTTGCGGGGCGGGCAATAGCCGCAACGGCCGCCATACATCCTCTCCAGGCCGGAATGGGCTATTCTCAAATGGCATTGCCTTGATTTTCTCTCTGTGTTATAGATTATTGGGGATTTTCGCAAACCCCGGATGACAGTTCGACGTAAAGGAGGATTCCGAATGGGAGAGCCAAGCGACAAGAGGCCCGTTTTCGACGACGACGAGTGCACCGGCTGTGGGCTGTGCGTGGATGAGTGCCCCAACGATTGCATCGACCTGAACGATGACGACGTGGCCTTCCTTGCGCGGCCCGATGACTGTGACGGCTGCGGAACCTGCTCCGAGGAATGCCCCTCTGAAGCCATCAGCATGGAGTAGGTGCGAGGGGAGTTAAACCAGGGGGGCCGCAGGCTCCCCTTTTGACTTCGGAGGAAGAAAATGGCTGAAAAAAAGGTTGATGCCTCCAAGGTCAACATCTTCTGGAAGATTCCCATGTTCGAGTTCCTGGAGGCGGAGGAACTCGACCGCCTCTACTCGCTGTGCAGCACCGAACGCTTCGCCAAGGGAGACTACATCTTCCTGGAATGCGACCAGCCCCGTAACCTCTTCGTGGTGGTCAAGGGAGAGGTAAAACTGCTCAAGCAGACGGAAGACGGCCGTGAGACCATCGTGGAGATGGCCTACCCGGGTGAGATCTTCGGCGAGGAGGCCATCTTCGACGGCCAGCCCTATCCCCTGACCGCCCAGGCCCTGGACGAAGTGGAGCTGCTGTCCATCACCCGCACCGAATTCTTCTCTTTCCTGCGGGACAATCCCGATCTGGCGCTGGAGATAATCACCGAACTCGGCGCGAGGCTGCGCGAAGCCCAGAATACCATTCGTGCTCTGGCCATGGAGAGGGTGGAATGGCGCATCGCCCGCGTGCTGCTCATGCTCTCGCGCAAGGCGGGCACCGTGGAGGTGGACGGCGTGAGCATCGATCTGCCACTCACGCGGCAGGACATCGCGGACATGGCCGCCACCACCGTGGAGACGACTATCCGTGTGCTCTCCAACTTCAAGAAGATGGGACTGGTGGACACGGAGAAGGGCAAGATCATCCTCCGGGACAAAAAGCACCTGGAGGAGATGGTCAGCGAGGGTTGCCGCCAGCCATGATCCCCGTAGCCGGCGGGCCGGCTTCACCCTGCAATCATGCATCCCGGCGTCCATGTGAGCGAGGTCATGGCGCTTACCCACCGCGGGGATAGAATTAGGGTTGTCTCGTGAGCGCGAAATGCCTTTATTTGAATTGAGTTGCCGAGAGGAGGCCCGAGATATGGCTGAGGTCAGGTTGTATTCCACTCCCAGCTGTCCATACTGCCGCATGGCCAAGGATTTCCTGGAGGAGGAGGGCGTCGAGTTCACGGTGGTGGACGTTTCCGAGGACGAAAATGCCGCCCAGGAGATGGTGGACAAGAGCGGGCAGATGGGAGTGCCCGTCATGGAGCTGGAGAGCGTGATCATCGTCGGTTTCGACCGGGGCGCATACCACAAAGCCCTGGTGGACACGGGAGTCCTGTCCGATACGGCCGCGGGAGCCGAGTGAGGGGCACGGCCAACGCCATGCAGGCCAGCCTTACGCGATGATGGAGGCCAATCGTCTCGGACTGGATACTCCGCTGCTCACCACGGCCATGGGCATCCTTCCCCATCGCGAACCCGCAAGAGCCCTCGACCTTGCCTTCTCCCTGGATATCCCATTCTGGCCGCAACTGCCCAACCTCTCCTACTCTGAGGACACCTACGTGCAGACGGTCTCCGGCATGCCCGGAGTCGAAGTGGACTATGAAGGCTTGAGGATACTCTTCCACGAGGACGATTTCTACGCTGGGCTTGAAGAATATCTGTCGCTGGAGCCCTCCAGCGAGATCTTCTCCGTCACGCCGGACGAATCCGCCACCTACCCGGGATTCCTGGAGCGAGCCTCGGCCGATTACCCCGCCCTGCGAGGCCAGTTCATGGGACCCATCTCCCTCTGCCTCATGGTCAAAGACCCCGAGAACAAGCCCATCATCTACCGGGACGACGCCCGGGAGGTGGCCATCCGTCACGTAGCCAGCAAGGTGAACCGCCACCTCGCGGACCTGCGCGCCATCAACCCGCGTTCCTTCGTATGGGTGGACGAGCCCGGACTGGAGTTTCTCTTCAGCGGCATCACCGGCTATACATCCGAGAGCGCCCGGGCCGACCTGTCCCTCTTCCTCTCACTGCTGGAGGGACCGCGGGGCGTACACCTCTGCGGCAATCCCGACTGGGACTTCCTGCTGCAATCCCAGGTCGACCTCATCTCACTGGATGCCTACAACAACCGGGACATACTCACCGGCTACCGCTCCGGGCTGGCTCGCCTGCTCGAGCGCGGCGGCGCCATCGCCTGGGGGGCGATACCCACCCAAACATCACTGCTAGAGGGGAAGAGCGCGCAGAGCCTCGCCGCCCGCCTGGAGGTCCTCTGGGACAGGCTGAGGGAGGAAGGGCTGGAGAGGGAGGACATAATCGCACGTTCTCTCATCACCCCCGCCACCTGCTGCCTGGTGAACCCCGACCTCACCGCCACGGTGGAGAAGGCCTTCGCCGTGGTAAAAGATGTCCGGGACCTCCTCCTCGTTGGGTGACCTGCCGCAGGGATGCTAAAATCTTTGCGTAATCGGAACACGGATATGGAGCAGGGATGGAGTTCTCGCTAACGGAGATGCAAAGCTCCGATTGGGAAGAGGTGCGCTCAATATTTATTGAAGGCATCTCCACCGGCAATGCCACTTTTGAGAAGGAAGCTCCGACTTGGGAGGAATGGAACGACCACTTCATCACCGGCTGCAGGTTGGTGGCGCGATCCGGCAGCGAGATCGTGGGGTGGGCTGCCTTGAGTCCAGTCTCGAGCCGATGTGTATACGAAGGCGTGGCGGAAATAAGCATCTATGTGGCGGCAGCGGCAAGGGGGCAAGGGGCAGGTAGATCTCTTCTTGAACGGCTGATAAAGGAATCGGAGAATGCCGGCTTTTGGACCTTGCAGGCGGGCATATTTCCTGAGAATAAACCCAGCCTCGAGCTGGTCAAGAGTTGTGGACTCAGGGTGGTCGGCACCCGGGAGCGCCTGGGACAGATGGGAGGCAAGTGGAGGGATGTCGTTATCGTCGAGCGCCGCAGCAGCGTTATAAAATGAGCTATCGTCCGGTGATCACAGCTAAAAAATGTGCGCGAAGAAATGGGGTCTTACCTTATGCTACACGACGAAGCCTTTAGGGAACTTGAGCAAGCGGTGGGAGAGGAGAACGTCTCCCGCGAGCCCGGCGTGCTCGACTCTTACGCCTGGCAGCCCTTCCTTAACGAGGACCCGGAGCTGTGGACGGTCCGCCCCGAGGCGGTGGTTCTGCCCGGGTCCACCGCGGAAGTGAGGGCTGTGGTGAGGGCCTGCAACCGCCACGGCCTCAAGTTCAAGGCCTTGTGCACCGGATGGGGGGTGCACGCCGGGCCTACCAGCGAGGGAGTGGTCCAGGTGGACCTGCGCCGCATGGACCGTATCCTGGAGATAGACGAGAAGAACATGATCGCGGTGGTGGAGCCCTACGTGAGCGGCGCCCAGCTGCAGGCGGAGGCCATGAAGCGTGGTCTCAATACCCACCTCATCGGGGCGGGGCCCGTGTGCTCCCCCCTGGCCAGCGCCACCTCCATGCACGGCGTGGGGCACGACGGCATCTACATGAGCTACAGCCCCCGCAACGTCCTGGGCGTGGAATGGGTGCTGCCCGACGGCGAGCTGCTGCGGCTGGGCACCCCAGGCGCGGGTGAGAGCTGGTTCTGCGGAGACGGCCCCGGCCCCTCCCTGCGGGGCATCATGCGCGGCGCCTCCGGGGCCTTCGGCGGCCTGGGGGTCTTCACCAAGTGTGCCCTCAAGCTCTTCAACTGGCCGGGCCCTCCCCTCATGCAAGCCGAGGGCACCGTGTTCGATTCCGTGGTGGAGCAGCCGGAAAACCTGCGCTTCTACGGCTGCGTCTTCCACGAGGCCGGGGATTTCGCGGACGCCATGTACGACCTGGGCGAGGCGGAGATAGGGTACCTGTGCCTCAGAGTGACCATGGGCTCCTTCCCCATGGCCATGGCCCCCAAGCTCTACCGCAAGATCATGCAGACCCGTAACATCAGGAGTATCGTGTACGACGTGCTCAGGTACCCTTTCACCATCCTCCTGGCGGGTGACTCCCTGGCCGAGCTGGCATACCAGGAGGCGGTGCTCAAGCGCATCGTCCTGGAGCGCAACGGGGTTCTACTGGACATGCAGGCTTCTCCCGTGGCCCCCATGCTCCCCTTGAACCTCATCCGCGCCAGCCTCATCCCTGCGGCCTTCCGCCTCGGCGGCACCTTCTGCACCAACCTGGACGAGAACGACGCCCTGGATTCCCAGATGCCCTGGGCCGACGCCATCGCCGAGGTGAAGAAGGAATGGATAGCCCGGGGCGCCATCCTGGACGACGGCGCCGAGAATCCCTACTTCGTGCCCTACGAGAACAACACCTGGGCCCACTGCGAGGTGGTGCACATGTACAGCGTCCACGACGAGGAGAGCCTGGAGGCCTTAAAGCCCATCGCCTTCCTCTCCACTCTCGAAGCCATCGAGCGCTGCATGACCCCCCTCTCGGTGCTCACCCCGGAGGTGCGCAAGGCCTTGAGCCCCCTGGCGGGCGACTTCAACCGCTGGCAGAAAAAGATCTCGGCCGGTTTCGACCCCGGGGAGGCCGCCGATGCCGGCCTGTACACCGCGGAGAAGGACTTCGACACCTCGGGAGTCAACCGCGAGAAGGTCGCGCGCTTCCAGAGACTCAGTGAGCGTTTGAAGTGGAGCGAGGGGGGGCCGCCGGAGCAGTAAGCGGCTCGCAGAGTCACTGGGGACCTCTTCCCGGCATGCATAATGCGGTTCTTCAGTCGATGGTGTAGGACCTCAAGATCTTCATGACACTATCCAGGAACGCTATCAGCGCTTCCTTGTGCTCCTCTCCTTTCAGCCTTCCGGTGTCGGGAGCAGGCAGGCGCAACAGCGGCTCTCCGGCGTTTCTCAGCATGGGAACGATCCCCACCATGAGGTCGCGCGCCCTCTCGGCCGAGAGGAATTCATTCTCATATGCATCCCGATGTTTTCGCCAATCGGAGATAACCATATCAAAGGCGCGGAAGACGTCGCTCCACACGAAGAAGACCGGCCGCTTCCTTCCCAGCCCGAGTGAGGCCGCCATGTTCTCACGGTCGATCCAGTAGTAAGCGTGCCCGCGACCTCCTCTCTTATGTGCAATTCCGGCGCTAACGAGATCCTCGAGTACGCCGTATACGCTTCCCTGCTGATACTTGATCTTCGCGGCGATACCGCGCGAGCTCCCACCTTCATTCGTAAACAAATAGGTCATCACATCCGCGCGCGTGCCACCCCCGTAGTAGTCCCTGAGACGGAGCATGAGGTTGGCCGGATTGCCTAGGTCCGGCTGGCCCGAATGGCGGCGTATCCTGGGGCTTCCCTTAAGCAGCTTCCATTTCAAGAATATCTTGTCGGGCTGTTTGCGCCCCCGTACATAGCGGCCCTTCTCGCGGCGGAACAGTTCCTCGGTTTCCATGCCGACCAGGGCTTCACGTGCCTCTCCTATCACCCCCGGAAACAGGTTTTCTCCCACATCGTTCGCGGCGTATTCCAGTACCGCCCCGAGTATCCTCTGCGTTTCCGGACCGAAGGCACGGGATACCCTTTTGAGCCGCCACGGCTTCAGGAGCCCATGGTTGACGATCGTCCAATCCATCGCCTCATCGAAAATCCTGGCGTCATCCCTTCCCCATACGCACGTCCCGACCAGCAACGCCTCGGGATCGATCACCGACCCGCGACACGGCTCCTCCACCACGTAGGCCCCCAATGCGGACCAGTGGCTCCATACGATCTCGTCAATCGTTTTCGCCAAGCCCTCCAGCCGATTCTCCATGTCCGATCTCCTCGAGTACTGCCACTATCTCCGGCAGTTTATCCCTATCTTGTGCAAGACACCAGGCGGCGGCCGTCCTCGCCTCTTCATCGGATGCCTGCATCTTGACAAGATCCTCCTCCGCCTTACGATGGTCCATCATGGCGCTGGTCCTCTCGAATGTTATCATTATTATTAGTAACTGTTATCATTATTATTGATAACTATACGCGCATGTCAAACCCCGCGGCGCGCGACCGAGGCGCCTGTGCCGAGTGCATCCGAAGTGTACTCTACGAGTACGCCTGTGGGAGCGCAACACAGCCCCGCAAGGGCGGGACAAGCGGTCTGGGGATGCAGCGGTGAACGCATGCCAGCGTATTTTTAATCGGGGTACTGAGTACAAGAACAGATACCACTACTTCTCTCTCGCCCTTTTCTCGTTCTCCGCTATACGCGCCTTGACCAGCTTCTTCACCAGGGGCGCCGGGAGCGGCCGCTCGGGAGAGAAGTGGATGGTCCCGCCGCTGACGTTAAAACCCTTGATGTCCGCGGCCCGGGCGCGCACCAGGTCCGGGCTCATGACGTAGAAGCTCAGATGGTTCTTCTGGACGGCGAAGCCCACGAGGTCGCCGTGGTATTTATAGACCGGGATCTGGTATTTCAGGGTCTCGACGGCCTGCGGCGCGGCGGCGATGATGGTCGCGCGCAGGTCCGCGAGGGCGGCCCGCGCTTCTTCCGGAACGGCAGCGAGATAATCGTCTACATCCCCGGGCGGGGCCTGCTTGCCCATGCTATCCGGCTTACGTGCTTGGCCCGCGTTCTTCTTCTCTTTCTCCATCCGCCCTCCCCGGGATCTCTGCCTCAGACACTACGTGTATCATGCTACACGTCAGTAGCGGCGGGTACAATGAATGAGTAGGGAGGGGTTTCTCCGCAAGGAACCCCGCAGGAAAACCGGTTGATGGAGGAGAGCCATGCCCCTGGATAAGATACGCAAGCGGGACGGTTCGGTAGAGCCCTTCGAAGCCGCGAAGATCGCCGCCGCCATCCGCAAGGCCATCGAGGAAGTAGGAGAATGCGAGCCGGCGCGGGCCGAGGAGCTCACGCGTGAGGTTACGGGCAGGCTAGCGGCGCGCTTCGTAGCGGACATCCCCAGCGTCGAGGAAGTGCAGGACCTGGTAGAGGAGACCCTTATAGAGAAGGGGCTGCCGCGTACCGCCAAGTCCTATATCCTCTACCGCGAGCACCGCGCCGAGATACGCCGCACCAAGGACTTCATCGGGGTCAAGGACGAGCTCAAGCTCACCGTTAACGCCGTCAACGTGCTCAAGAAACGTTACCTGCTCAAGGACGAGCACGGCCAGGTGGTGGAGACGCCCGACGGGATGTTCCGCAGGGTAGCCGGGGCCGTGGCGCAGGCGGACCTCGCCTACGACCCCCGAGCCGACGTCGCCGCCCTGGAGGAGGAGTTCTACCGCGTCATGGTCTCCCTGGATTTCCTCCCCAACTCCCCCACCCTGATGAACGCGGGGACGGGGGTGGGACAGCTCTCCGCATGTTTCGTGCTGCCCGTCGAGGACTCCATACCCGGCATCTTCGACGCGGTGAAGTACATGGCGCTGGTGCACAAATCCGGCGGAGGCACCGGTTTCTCCTTCTCGCGCCTGCGCCCACGCGGGGACGTAGTCCAGTCCACCATGGGCATAGCCTCCGGCCCCATCTCCTTTATGCGCATCTTCGACGTCACCACCGAGATCATCCGCCAGGGCGGCCGGCGGCGCGGCGCCAACATGGGCATCATGCGCTGCGACCATCCCGACATCCTCGACTTCATCACCGCCAAGGACCAGGACGGCTTCCTCTCCAACTTCAACCTCTCCGTGGGCATCACGGACGAGTTCATGCAAGCCCTGGAGAAGGACGACGTCTATTTCCTGCGCAACCCACGCAGCGGCGCGGTCGCCGGCAGCCTGCATGCCCGCGACGTCTTCAACCTCATCGTCACCCAGGCCTGGCGCACGGGTGACCCGGGACTCGTCTTCCTGGACACCATCAACCGCAAGAATCCCACCCCGCGCCTGGGCGAGATCGAGTCCACCAACCCCTGCGGCGAACAGCCCCTCCTGCCCTGGGAGAGCTGCAACCTGGGCTCCATCAACCTCAAGAACATGGTGAAGGGCGGGCAGTGGGACCGGGACAGGCTGGCGAGCACCATTCATACCGCCGTGCATTTCCTGGACAACGTCATCGACATCAACCGCTGGCCGCTCCCGGAGACGGAACGGGTGACCCTGGGCAACCGTAAGATCGGCCTGGGGGTCATGGGTTTCGCAGACGCCCTGCTGATGATGGGTATCCCCTATAACTCCGAGGAGGGGCTGCGGGCGGCGAAGGACGTCGCCGCCATCCTGGAGGAGAAATCCCACCTCGCCAGCGGAGAGCTGGCCGCGCAGCGGGGGGCTTTCCCCAACTACGAGGGGTCGGTCTGGGACGAGCGGGGCGTGCCCATGCGCAACGCCACCACCGTCACCATCGCCCCCACGGGCACCATCAGTATCATCGCCGGGTGTTCGTCGGGCATCGAGCCCATCTTCGCCATCTCCTTCGTACGCAACGTCATCGAGGGAACCCAGCTCATGGAGATCAACCCCATCTTCGAGGAGACCGCCAGGGAGCTCGGGTTCTACAGCAACGACCTGATGATGGACATCGCGCGCAGCGGAACCCTCCAGCACGTCGAGGGTCTGGACGATGACGTGAGGCGCACCTTCGTCACCGCTTTCGATATCGCCCCCGAGTGGCACGTGCGCATGCAGGCGGCGTTCCAGGAACGCTGCGATAACGCCGTCTCCAAGACCGTCAACTTCGCCTCCGACGCCTCCATCGACGATATCGAGGAGGCCTACCGCCTCGCCTACGACCTGGGGTGCAAGGGCATCACCGTCTACCGCTACGGCAGCAAACGGGAGCAGGTCCTGTACCTGGGGAGCGACTCCCTCATGCGGCTCCTGGAGAGGCCGGAATACACCATGGCGGAGGCGGAGTACGCCGGGGGCTGCCCCACCCCCCTGTGTTTCTTCTAGCCGATACGGGCGGGAATCCGGACGTGCGGTTGCTCATCGCCTACTGTGGAGGGACCATCCCCACAAAGCGGGAGAACTTCACCGTGACCTTCGACGACACCTTCGCCCAGCGCTTCCTGCGCCATCTCGCCGGTGACGAAAACTACTGCAACGGCTGCGGGGTGCTCTGTGACCACTGCCGGGATACCTACCCCATCGATTACTCGGGTGACATCGTGGATATCCTGCAATTCCCCTCCGTCCTCCCCTATTACCTGGACGACCCCCTGGAGCTCATAGGAGGGGAACTGCCCCCACACGATGCCACGGTGGCCATCAACGTGCACCAGGAGATACTGCTGGCTCTGCCCCGGGCGGCCGATGCCGCGGGATCGCGGGTGATCGTCGCGCCTTCGGAAGGCCCCAACTGGGTCAGCCGCTGGGTGCGGGGAGAGGTGAAGAAGGCATGCCGGGGGCTGGACATGGGGTGCGCTTTCCCCAAGCCCTTCTGTTCCCTGACCCCGGGCATCCACCCGGCGGTGGACGAGTTCATGGACTACTTCCGCATAGGTTATCCCAAGCTGCAGCTCGAACTGGGCGACGGCTACATCAGGGACGCCAGGGTGCTGCGCAGCGCTCCCTGCGGCAACACCTACTACGTGGCCTTCAACCTCAAGGGAGCGCCCCTGGACGCCGCCGTAGCCGAGGTGGTGGCGAAGTACTGGCACAGCTTCCCCTGCGTGGCCTCCATGGAGGTAGACCGCGAACTGGGGGAGACCATCCTGCACATGGGAGGTTTCATGCACTACCGCGCGGTGCAGGAGGCCCTGGCCGAGGCGGGGGTGGCGGTGGAACTTCCCACCTCGCCCGCCATGTCCCGCGTATCCGCGGGCTGACGCGGCGCGGCAGGTGGCGGGGCAAGCACTGGCGGAAGGATTAACGGCTGCCACCGGAGAATAAGAGCCCGGGGGGAACGGCCGCGCCTGTGGCCGTATATCCCGGCGGTGCTCAATAGGGTGGGGGTTGCAACCGAGATATACTAAGGGCGTAGGACGCTGGAATCGAGGTGTAAATGGCCGAGAAGAAGATACTGGTCGCCGACGACGATCCCCATATCCGCCGCCTTATCGCCGAACTGCTCATGGCGGAGGGATTCAAGGTGCTAATGGCCGAGGACGGGGAGGAAGCCCTGGCTATCTGCCGCGACGAGCATCCCGATCTCATGATCCTGGACATCATCATGCCCAAGATGGACGGTATGGAGGTCTGCCGGCGCCTGCGTGACGAGACAGCCGCACCCATAGTCTTCCTCACCGCCAAGGACGATATAACCGACCTGGTGAGCGGGCTGGCCATCGGGGGCGACGATTACATCACCAAGCCCTTCAAGGGAGCCGAGCTCATCGCCCGCATCAAGGCCGCCCTGCGCCGCGCGGACATGGTGCGGGACTCCACCGAGAAAGAGGAGTACGTCTCCATCGGGGGTCTGGAGATCGACCGCAAGCGGCGGGAGATATCCCTGGACGGACAGCCCGTCGATCTCACCCAGACCGAGTTCGACCTGCTGTGGCTGCTGGCCAGCCACCGCGGTACCGTCTACTCCCGCAAGGACATCGTCAAGGCGCTGTGGGGCTACGAGGACCCGGGCATCTCGCGCACCATCGATACCCACGTGGCCCGGCTGCGCAAGAAGATCGAGCGCGAATCCTCCAGCCCCGAGTTCATCAAGACCGTGACCGGCGTGGGATACAAGTTCTTCTGAGCGCGGCTCAGGGTTCTATTTATAGAGGCATGTGGGAAGCACTGGGTGTTATGGTCACCATGACTCCCGATCGTTGAGAATGGGCTGAGGGCCTGAACGAGAATGGCATAATGCACTTCAAGCGGTGCATGTTCTCAGGACGCCGGGGCCTTTCCCTTCTGCGGACGCCAGGTGCTGAAACCATAAACTTGCTGTAATCAAAAGGGGCGCGGTTCCCCGCGCCCCCGCTGTTGTCCATATCTATATCGCTAGGAATCCCGCCTCCTCTTGCGCCGCAACCTGGTCGACCCCGCCAGGGAGAGCAGTCCCAGGGTCAGCCCCAGCATGAGCAGGGCGGCGCCGCTGCCCGAGCCGCAGGCCGAGGTCACGGTGAAGGCATCCTCCAGGCGGGCTTCGCAGCCGCCGGGGTTTACGACCACCACGTCCCAGGCCCCGGTGGGGGTGAGGAAGAAGCCGATCTTGCAGGTGATGCTGGTATCGGAGACCACGCTCACGTCGTAGGCGTCAAGGACCGTGTCCCCCTGCTCGAAGCGGACCTCGGCCCCGGGCATAAAGCCCCTGCCGGCCAGGTCGGTGATCTGCACGGTGATGGCGTTCTGCACCGCCTGGTCAGGGGTTATAGAGGTGAGGGTGAGGGGGAGGCAGACGGTGAATCCCGCGGGGTTGGAGGTCCCCTCGGGGGTAGTCACGATGACCTGCACGTCTCCAGCCGCCCCCGCGGGCACCTCGGCCACGATCTCCGTATCCGACCAGGAAGTGTAGGCGGTGGCCTGCGTGCTCCCGAAAGAGACGTAGGACGTGCCTTGAGTGTCGCCGAAGTCGCAGCCGCTGACGTTCACCTCCGCGCCCTCGCCTCCGGCCGCGGGGGATACGGAGACGATGTCGGGCCGGGCGTCCCCGCCATCGACCGTCTTGATGATAGTGCCGTCCTCGCCCACCGCCCAAGCGGTGGCTGGATCGAGCACATCCACCGCGTTGAGGGTTATCCCGGTGATGCTCGATTCCTGCTGGTCCCAGTGGACGCCGCCGTCTACGCTCTTGAGTACGGTGCCGTCTTCGCCCACCGCCCAGGCAACCCTTTCGTCAACGGCCGAGATACTCTGCAGCCCGTCCGTGGTCCCGGAGTCCTGGAGGTTCCAATTCCAGCCTCCATTGGTCGTCTTTATGATGGTTCCTCCCGCGCCCACCGCCCATGCGATATTGCCATCGACGGAGTAGAGGTCGGCAAGGTCTGCGGTTGTGCCGGAGTTCTGGGGCATCCAAAAACTGCCAAAAAGGGTGGAGTGCAGTATCCTGCCGGTCGCGCCTGCAACCCACGCGTCCCAATAACCGAGCGAGGATATGCTGGTCAATACACCTGGCGTCGGCGAATTGTATCCAGAAAATGGGACCAGCCATGTCCCCCCCGCATCCACCGTTTTGAGGACGGATTCGAAGGCGGTGTACGGATAGCTGGTGAGGATGGTGAAAGCCACCACCCAAGCGGTGTTGGCGTCCACTGCATCTATATCGTGCAGGTACATGTAGGCATGTGGATCGATGGCGGAAGGGAAGACGCTCTCCCAGGTTGAACCGCCATCGGTGGTCCTGAGAATGGGGATTTCAAAACCCAACTGGTTTCCAACCGCCCAGGCAGTGTTGGAATCCACAGCCGAAATCGATGTGATGACAGAATAAACTCCCGCCAGTTGCTGCGCCCAAGTATCCCCGCCATCGGTAGTCTTCAGGATCAGACCGTCCTCCCCCACAACCCAGGCGGTTTGATCGTCCACTGCACTCACTCCATACAGGTTGCTGGTAACGCCGCTATCCTGATGGACCCATCCAGAGACCAATCCCATATCCGTCTCCCCAGCCGCTGCAGCGGTTGGGGCCACGATGTTCAGCGCGGCCAAGGACAGAAAGACGGTACAGAGCAGTGGGGTCAAGCGTCTCCAGCCAGATACACACATGCTATTCTCCTCCTCTTTCCTACTGGTCAATTGTCCCCTCATGGGTTGTTAACGCGCTCGGGATGCCGAGACCTGTTTTTCTGCGAGCACCGGTAGTTGATACTCTGACCCTGCAAGTATCCAAGGGGGCGCGGTTCGCCGTGCCCCCGTCTGTCTATTACATGGGACACATGGGACTTGACTACGTATCCCGCCGCCTCCGTTTCCTCCTCAGGCGCGACGAACCGGCCAGCGACAGCAACCCCAGGGTCAGCCCCAGCATGAGCAGGGCGGCACCGCTGCCCGAGCCGCACGCCGAGGTCACGGTGAAGGCGCCGGGCAGGCGGGCCTCGGCGCCGCCGGGATTAACCACCACCACGTCCCAGGCCCCGGCGGGCTGCAGGAAGAAGCCTATCTTGCAGGTGATGCTCTCGCCGGAGACAACCTTCACGTCGTAGGCTGCAAGGACCACGTCCCCTTGCTCGAAGCGGACCGCGGCCCCGGGCATGAAGCCGGTACCGGCCAGGTCTGTGATCTGCACGGTGATGGCGTTCTGCACCGCCTGGTCCGGGGTGATGGATGTCACGGTGAGGGGGGCGCAGGCTGTGAAGTCCGCTGGATTGGAGGTCCCCTCCGCCGTGGTCACGGTCACCGGTACGTTTCCGGCCGCCCCCGCGGGCACCTCTACCACTATCTCCGTATCGGACCAGGAGGTGTAAGCGGTGGCCTGCGTGCTCCCGAAGGAGACGTAGGATGTTCCCTGAGTGTCGCAGAAATCACAGCCGGTGATGGTTGCTTCCGTACCCTCGCCTCCGGCTACGGGGGAGATGGAGACGATGTCGGGCAGGATGTCCCCGCCGCCGGTGGTCTTGAGGATCGTGCCGTCCTTGCCCACCGCCCATGCCGTGGTGGCATTCACGGCACAGATATCGTAGAGCGGCGCCGCAATCGTGGAGTCCTGGGGAACCCAGGTCGCGCCTCCGTCGGTTGTCTTTATGATGACACTCATCTCGTCAGGATGCGTCCTCTCCCAGGTGCCCACCGCCCATGCGGTGTTGGCGTCCACGGCGGATATGCCGCTGAGGGCCACCTCTACGCCGGAGTCCTGGGGAAACCAGGTCGCTCCGCCGTCGGTGGTCTTGAGGATGGTGCCCCACAGGCCGACTACCCACGCCGTCTGCGCGTCCACCGCCGCTACACCACTGAAACCGTTGGGACCGGTATCCTGCTCCGTCCAGGTCGTGCCCGCGTCGGTGGTCTTGAGGATGGTGCCGTAGTTGCCCACCGCCCAGGCAGTGCTACCATCTACGGCCGAGATGCCCTCCAGCCACTCGTCCATGATGGGAGTGATGTAATTCTGCAGCGCCCAGGTCCAGCCGCCGTTATTGGTCCTAATAATGGTCTCGCCTGAACCCACGGCCCAGATGGTGTTGACGTCCAGGGCGGCGATATCCACGATGTAAGCCCGGGCAGCGAGCCTGGTATCCTGGCGCACCCAGTTGAGTCCGCCGTCGGCCGTCTTCTCCACGTTGTCGTACATGACATCGTCGATGCCGCCCATGGCCCAGGCATGGCTGGCGTTCACGGCGCACACCGACCAGTTATAGCTGTTCTTCGAGACCTGGGGAGTCCAGGTCGCACCGCCATCGGAGGTCTTCCATATGGAATTATTTCCTACGGCCCATGCCGTATCGGCATCGACCGCTGACAGCGATATCAGATCCTCCCCGCCCGGATCGGGAGTCTGTTCTATCCAGCCGGAATCCGCTGAGGAACTGGCACTGCCCTCAACCGGGGCGGCTATAGAGATAGCGAACGAAAAGAAGAGGAGCGCGGAAATGGATAGGAGCAGAAGTAAATAGCGAAATATCGTCGGCCTTTGCATGGCAACCCCCTTGAGATCATCCCCCAACCTGCAAGCAAGCGAATAGTCTGCGCACAAGATTTTTTCCTATCAACCCCCTTCGGGCGCCGCCACCCTTTGTTTGTACACGGTTACTAAACGTACACATAAGTTTATACTGTATGGAAGACAATTGCAAGCAAGCTTTCGGGCAGGCTTATTATTGACGCAACGGGGCATGACAATTCCGACAAATCTGGGGATTGTATAGCGTTTCGACCCGGCAGGACAATACACGTAGCCAGATCATCCACCAGCTGCGCTTGCTTGAGGCATGCAGGTTTCCTCCCCGCGGGCTGCGGCTACCAAGGCGACCCCCGGGGTTCAATTCAAATCCATCATTTGTTATATTCTTATGGTCATGGGCGTTTAGCTCAGCGGGAGAGCGCTGCCTTCACACGGCAGAGGTCATGGGTTCAAATCCCTTAACGCCCACCAGATCGACATAGGTAGGCCCTCGCGGGCTGTCCCTGTCACACCACCGTGCGTACGGGTCCGTACACGGCGGTTCGGCAAGGTTAAGCGGAGCAGCGGGCCTCCAAGGAGATAAGTCCGAGCTCGGAGAAGAAAGCTTTCGGGAAGGCGGTGTTCATGCCGGGGCTTGCGCTCATGCGCCAGTGGCTGCGGGAAGAGCCGGCCGTGATAGCGGCCAGGTCCTTACCCAAGCCCCTGGCCCGCAGGCCGGCGTAGCGGGTGCGGCCCCGCTTCCACCCCTTCCAGATGAAGCAGCGCAACCTGCGCCTGATCCAGGAGTCAAGGTCCCGGAGCACCGAGCGCGTCTGGCAGAAGCCAAAGTAGCCTATCCAGCCGCGCAGGTAGACGTTGAGATCGGCGATAACCCGCTCCAGGGATACCCCCCGGCTGCGGCGGGTGATCTCCTTTATCCGCCTGCGGAAGCGCTCCTTGGCTTTCTTGGAGATGCCCCGCTTGGTCTTCTCCCTCCCGACGATGCGGAAGGAGAGGAAGTCCCGCTCGTATGCCCGGGCCACCGCGCTCTTCTCGCTATTCACCCGCAGCTTGAGCCTCTTTTGGAGGAAGTTGGTCACCCCCTCCATCACCCGCAGGCCCGCCCGCTCCGATGCCACGTAGATGTTGCAGTCGTCGGCGTAGCGGACGAAGGAGTGTCCCCTCTTTTCCAGCTCGCGGTCCAGGTCATCTAAGTAGATGTTGGAGAGCAGCGGGGAGAGGGGTCCTCCCTGCGGGGTGCCCTGCTCGGGCGGGGAGGCAAGGCCTCCCTCCATCACCCCGGCCTTGAGGTAGGCCCGGATGAGCTTGAGCAGTGCCTTGTCGTCTATCCTGCGGGCCACCCTGGCCATGAGCGCGTCGTGGTTCACGTTGTCGAAGAAGCGCTCGATGTCTGTATCCACCACCCAGCTCTTCCCCTCCTCTATGTAGGATTGGGCCTTGGCCACGGCCTGGTGAGCCGAGCGGTGAGGCCGAAAGCCGTAGCTCCCCTCCGAGAAGTGGGGGTCGAAGACGGGGGTGAGCACCTGCAGGATGGCCTGCTGGATGAGGCGGTCGGCCACGGTAGGGATGCCCAGGTACCTATGGCCCCCGTCCGGCTTGGGTATCCCTACCCGCCTCACCGGCTGGGGCCGGTAGGTGCCTGCCAGTAGTTCCCCCTTCATCCTCTCCCAGTTCTGGTTGAGGTAGCGGGGAAGCTCAGCGGTGGTCATCCCGTCTGTGCCGGGTGCTCCCGCGTTGGCCATGACCCTCTTCAGTGCCTTCTTCATGTTCTCAGGGCTTGTGATCACCTCCATGAGTCCCTCTGCCTTGGCCGGGCGTTCGGTGCTGCGCTCCGCCGGGGGCGGTTCGGTCCCTTCGGGCGAGGGGTTGCGGGCTTCACCCTCCCCTGCCTCGCCGAAGGCCAGTTGTGCGTGGTTTTTCCGCCGCTTGCCGTCCTGCGAGTCACGCATCCTACTTGCCACTCCTTGCCGTTCGGCCCTTCAGTGGACGAAAAGTCCTCCTACTACGGCCTCTGCTGACTCCTGCGCCGCGGTCAGGGTCCCTCGCGGTTCCCTCAGTCTCCCTTTGGGGGACACGGCGCAGGCCTCCCGGGGTAAGTCCGGCCGCCTTCCCCGCACACCCGCCGGATCTACGCCCGTGGCCCTTGACGGATATGGACTTCGCGATCACTTGCTCGCTCGTCCGGCCACGGGAGCCTCGTATCCGGTTTCTGTTCGTCGGGTCGCGGTTTTGCTCTTGCGCTTCCTTCAGACAACACCTCACGATGCTGCCCTTGCGCTTCGCTAGTCCTTCACCTCCGTCAGGTTGGACAGGGGACTTTCACCCCCAAGCTGTCGAACATGCCCGGCACACAAGCAATAGAAGCCGGGCATCCGCCCGGCTTTTCTCGCTTGAATCGCCTTAGTGCCGAGACATTAGGGGGAGAAGGCTTGTAAGGCTTCTGCGCAACCAAACCCTACGCTGTAAACGCAGGAGAAGTTGAATATTCAATCCGTCACTTCTTCGTACGGTTCTACGCCTAATTCATCGAGAAGAGAGTTGACTCTCTCGTAGGCATCTCTTATCAGAAGTTGTCTCTCGCCGCTGTCAGTAGCTAGAAGGAAATCTGCATAGGCTGCCGGCCCAAGCCCATCTATTTCCTTGAATTTCGCCCGTATTTTCTGTAGTCCCTCTAGGACCAATCGGTTTCCCAGATGCGGCTTCAAAACCCCCGCAAACTCATACAGCCCACCTGGATAATTCCTAATTGTATAGCATATGTCATAAGAGTCTTTTTCATCATATCTATCCCAAATCGCCATTCCTTTCATCGCCAAGAAGGGCACTATGCCTGCTACCTTGAGAGAGACTTCATTCTCAGCCCCATTCGGCAACTCGCCCTTTATGGTAAGTTTAATGAAATCGTCAAAGACAAGGTCGCCAGCTCTCGCTTTTCTTGCCCGGAGGTCTTGGACTTTCTGGTGTCTTCTGCTTCTGCCTGTCCCTCCGTATTCCCCCGCAAGGAAATCGACTTCGACCTCCATATCATCATCCAACTTACGGAAGAACTTGTATGGTTGATTATCATCTTGACGATATCCTCGCTCTAATAGCAGCCTGACAATTGTCTCATATGTTGTATTCGGGATATTATGGAAGTCAACTGCAAGATCTACATCCGTGGTACCGATGTGCTGCTCTCCAGCTCCCTCAAGAGTTAGCTTGGCAACCCAACCACCAACCAACACGAGATTATCGCGATATTCTCCCAGTATCGTCAATAATTCTATCAATACCGAGAAGCACCTCCGAACGCTGTATTCATCATAGTCTTCTATGTCTGCCATTCTTTCTTGATCCTCCGTTCAAGCAGGAATTCGCCCGCATCTTTCCCCCGCTGTTTATAACCCCGTAGATCGAGATATAGTTGAATATCTGAGACGATATTCAGGTTATCAACCTTCTGGACCCCATAAAACACTCCCTCATCATAGGGGATCATCAGAGTAACGTTTTCTCCTGAATCAACTTCCTTTAGGTCTAAATCAACTTCGTTAAGGCCTAGATACGAAGCCGCAGGTTCAAGCGGTTTCTCTATGTATATATAGGACCTCGCTGCACCTCTTATGAAATGAGTTAGGCGAGCATCAGCCGATGTGAGTGTAAGAGCGCATCTAACCCCGCTATTTCCACAGAAAGATGCTATATCCTCTTCAACCTGCCTTGGATCTTCGAGCGAATAGTAGTTAAAGAGCTCGTTATTTTTATAGCTATAGTTTTCTGCCCAATCCTTGAGTAATTTCTCCGGATCAGTCAGCCGAATCTTCTTCTGCCTTTGTCCAGGTACTTCCTCCACGTATTCGTAATCCAGAAGACGCTGCTTTACATTGGAGGCTTTCCCTAAGCTTACCTTTGCCTCCTCGGCCATGTCTTTCACATACCATTCCTGGTTTGGATTTCCTAAAAGAACCCTGAGTACCCTAGTGGATTTCGGAGAGAACAGGTTTCTTAGCGGCCTGGTACTGACAAATGGATTAGGTTGACCCTCGGTCTTGATGAACACGTTTTCGAAATTGAGAAGCGAATTCCCGGCGAGGTCAATATAGCCTATGCCATACTCGCGGCATATTTTCATTGATGCTTCAGAAAGATATGGTGCACCGAGGACACAATACGAATTCCGTAGCGTGCCACAGAGATCACTCATGTTTAAAGCAGCCGAACGAACGAAACGAGGCTGGGCATTGGTCTTTATCTCAAACAGGAGATCGATAATCTTTCCGGAAGCTGGTCTAACCCTTATCGCGAAATCGGGACGGAAGAACCCGACTACGGTGTTTTCATTATCGATGGATGACGGTTCTTCAACTACCCGGATGACCTCCAAAAAACCAGTCTCGCTGAAAATCTCTTTGGTTTTTTTCAGGATTTTATCCCTTACTTCTTTTTCTTTCATTAAGTTTCACCTAATTTGCTAGTTTCAGCATTATGCTGAAACTATATCATATACTGAAATATCAAGCAAGGCGTCTCTATCCAGCCTTATCAAGGATTACAAGAGGGGTAAGGTCTTCCAAGGGCCTTAACGCCCACCAGAGCAATAGAAGCCGGGTGCCCGCCCGGCTTTTTTCCTCAGCTTGACCTGCTTACAGTATAAGTACTCAACAGCTTTTCGGGTTATTGAACTTACCAAAGAGGCAAAGCTTTAATTCAGGGGCCTTTTCACTGTGGTTTGAATCTGTAGCATGTTCTCTTCGCTCAAAACTCAAAGATACCCGGAACATTGCCGATGAGTAACGCGAGGAGGGATAGTAGTGGGACTTAATCCCAGTTCCTGGCCCATTCTCGCGCCGCGTTTCGATAGGAAGGGTTCCGATCCCGCGGACCTGGTGATCGCCAACGCCAGGATACTGACCTGCAATGTCTCGAACCCAAGGGCAAGCGCCGTGGCCGTGAAGGACGGGCGGATAGCCTTCGTGGGCGGGATCAAGGGTGTTTCCGACCATGTCGGTCCCGGTACCGTCGTGATCAACGGCAAGGGCAGGATACTCACCCCCGGCTTCGTCGACAACCATTGCCACGTGCTCTGGATAGGGGGCCTGACCGGACTCATGACCACGGAGCTCTTCTTCTGCGAATCCGCCGAGGAGATCAAGGAGATCGTCCTCAGGCAAGCCGCGGAACACCCCGACTCGCTGATGGTCCTCGCCCAGGGCTGGAAACCCCACGTCCTCCCGCAGGGCGTCTCCAGGCTGGAGCTACTCGATTCCTGGATAGGAGACCGGGCCGTCGCGCTCATGTCCTACATGGCAGACGGATGGGTCAACTCGAAGATGCTGGAACTTATGGAGGAGAGAAATCCCGCCGCCTTCGAGCGGCTCGAGCCCGAGAAGGACGACAGCGGCGCCTACAACGGTCTGCTCAGGCAGTTCCACGCTTTTAACCCCCTGGATTTCGTCTCCATCGAGGAGTTGGGCAAGGGGGCGAAGGAGATGATGTTCCAGGCGATGGGCCGCACCCTGGACGAAGCCCTCTCGGTGGGGGTGACCACCATGGACGATGTTCAGAATTACAAGGCTTTCATACCCTTGATACTCGAGTTCAGAGACCGTGGCGGGTTAGACAAGGTGAGGGCCAGATGCGGCTACTACGTGCCGAACACGGTCCTGGACGACGAGGACGCCTTCGTCGAGGACCTGGCCTGGTGGAAGGAGGTCGGGGAGAGCGAGTCGGACGAGCACCTGGTAATGGGCAGGTCGGTCAAACTCTATATCGATGGAGTGGCGTCCAACCGCACCACGCTGTTCTTCGAGCCCTACGCCGATGACCCGAATGAATATGGTGAAGCCGTCTGGACGCAGGAAGGGTTCGACAGGGTGGTGGAGATCGTGGACTCGATGGACCTCCAGGCCTGTACCCACTGTGTCGGGGACGCGGGTATAAACCGGGTGATCAACACCTATGAGCGTGCTTATAAGCTGCGACCCGGCAGGGACCAGCGCCACAGGGCGGACCACTGCAGTGGTCCGACGAGAGAGGACATCGAGAGGCTCGGCAAGCTGGGGGTGTACGCCGCCATGCAGCCGACCCATTTCTTCGGGGACGAGACGGTGGAGAAGGCCTATGGGCTGAAGAGGTTGCAGTTGTTCCAGCCGTGGAGGTCCATGGAAAAGGCCGGGGTCGAGATGTCGTTCGGGAGCGACTGGTGCGCCGGACCCATCAATCCCGTATACGGCTTGCTTGTCGCGGGTACACGTATGAACTACCGCTTCAAGCGGAACTGGGGTCCAAGGGAGAGGATCGAGATCGAGGACGCCATAAGGCACTGGACCCTGGATTCCGCGAAAGCGCTCAAGATGGAGGACGATATCGGCTCGATCGAGGTGGGTAAGTACGGAGACATGGTCCTCTGGAACCATAACCCGCTCAAGCTGAATTCCCTGTGGTTCCTCCTCACGCACAGGCTGGAGTTGGGCGCCATGGAGGATTTCGTCGACATGACCATCGTGGGCGGCAGGCCCGTATATCGGCAAGAGGGATCGGGGGAGCAGAGCACCCTTGGCTAGTCCTTGTCCCTGAAGAATCCGGGAATGATGACAAGTGGGGATAGGTCTTCCAAGGGCCTTAACGCCCACCAGCAATAGGGGTCTTCGGAGCCCTTATATAATGTTGTGAAGCCTGCTGGAACCACAATATGGGAAGTGACCAACCAGCGAGGTTTCGACTGAGTTAATGACCACTGTCTCTTTCAAGCATGGTCATGGCCATGTGGTTGGCGAGGAATTCGTCGCCCTCCGCTCGCAAAGCAAGGGCCTCCCTCCAACCGCTGTAAAGTCTCTCGTACCTGGTGGTGTCAGCTCCAGGCTGATGCTCCCTGGCGATGCTGAACAGGCGATCTGCTCCCTCTTCTATGCTTGCGAACTGGCCCGCTCCCACCCCCGCGCAGATAGCCGCGCCCAGCGCCGAGACCTCCGGTGTAGAAGGCACAATGATCCGCTTGCCGGTCACATCGCTCACCATCTGTGTCCACAAGGCGCTCCTGGACATACCGCCCGCTACGGTGACAGCCGTGGCGCGGGAACCCTCGACCTCCACCACCTGCTCCAGGTTGGCGCGGAGCGAATAGGCAATCCCCTCGATCAGCGCCCTGGCTATATGGCGGCGGCAGCTCATGGCGTCAGGGGTGACCATGTGGGACATGGTCAGGTTTCCCAACAGGATGTTGATGGTCCTGGCGTCGAATACGCGCGCTCCGAAGGTGGAATAGATGCCCTCTCCCCCCGGCTCAGACGCGCCACTCTCCTCAAACATCGTCCCTATGGGATCGTCGCTGCCGGGATAAAGGATAACAGAGAGCCATTCCAGGACCTTTCCCGTGAGCATGCCGTTGCTCTCCAATACGTAGAGCTCCGGCACCGCATGCCGTCCGCTCCACAGCCGGCCTTCGCCATCCAAGAGATAGTCGCCAGTTACAAGCTGAACCGGCATTCCGGTGCCGGCCATCACGCCTATATCGCCTTCCCTCACGCATCCCGCTCCGAGCAATCCGCTCTGGGTGTCGGCACCTCCGGCCGCCACGGGTATACCCGGCGCAAGCCCGAGATGCGCCGCCGCCTCGGCGCTGAGGTTCCCGACCTGACCGCCGGCATCCATTGTTGCCGGAAAAACCTCAGCCGGCAGTCCAAGCGATTCGATAAGCCCGAAGTCCCAATCGCCTGTGCGATGATCGAAAAGGAGTGTCTCGCCTGCCTGCGACCTCTCCGCGAAAAGGCCTCCCGACAGACGGTATGCTACCCAATCGGACAGGCTTGCCACCCGCCATGACCGCTCCAACAGCTCCGGAGCATGCTCCTTCAACCACATCAGCCTGCTGCCCATGAAGATCGGGCTGGGCCAGTGGCCCCCCGCCTCGTAGACCTCTTTTCCCCGCTCCGACCCCAAGGCCAGAGCCTCTCCCAGGGCGCGAGCGTCCTGGTTGGGCACAGCGAAGAGGGCTCGGCCGTCGCGGTCGAGAAGTACCGTGGTATTGCGCATGCTGGTAGCCGCCAGACCCAGCACCTCCCCGGGCCCGGCTGCCGATTCCTCCATGACCTCGCGGGACGCTTCACCCAGCTTGAACCACATGTCTTCCAGGTCCATGTCGTATCCCAGTCCGGCGGTGCCGGGTGCCACCATGTAGGCCCAGTTCCTCTTCGCAACATAGATGTCATGCGAGTCCAGGTCTATCAGCAGACATCTCCCGGAGCCATTGCCCAGGTCGAAGGCCATCAGAAACCGCTTACGCATGAGCCTTCACCTCTCCCCCGCTGGCTATGGGGTAGTTGCCGTACATGTGCGCGGCTTTGACCATGGTCAGGTAGTTCTCGGCCTTGCACCCGGGATGGATGGTATTATCCGAGCACAAGATGTACCCGCCTCCGGGAGCCGCCACGGCGATGGTATCCCTGACCGCCGTCTCAACATCCGACTCGCTGCCAAAGGGCAGGAGGTACGAGCAATCGATATTGCCCAGCAGGCAGAGCCGGTCCCCGAAACGCGCCTTGACCTTACCGATGTCCATGCACTGGGGCTGGATGGAATGAAAGCCGTTGAAACCGACCTCGACCAGCCGGTCCATGATCGGCCACATGTTGCCGTCGGAATGTTTGAATATGAACTTGCCGTGGGAATGGACGAACTCGATGATAGTCCGGTGGTATGGTAAGACGAATTCGTCGTAGTGGTCCGGGGAGATAAAAGTCGACTTGTTGTAGGCGAAATCGCCGTCAAGGCAGATGATGTCTGCGCCCAGGGAGATCCCCATGTCCAGCGAAGCGAGCGCGTAATCAGTGGTCATCTTCATGATCTCGTGTACGAAACCCGGGTTCCTGCGGATATAGGGAAAGAACTTCTCCATCCCCCCCGTGAGGTTCCGGCTCAGCTGAAAAGGCCCGGGGTGCACCAGGATCTGCGCCAGGTCGTCTCCGAAACGCTCCTTGGCCGCCACCAGCATGATAAAGTCCGATTCCCGGGGCCGGTACGCGGAAAAGGAATCAAGGTCATCAGGCGAGCTCACGGGGCCTCCCTTGATAACGGACTCTCCCACCTCGCTCAGCTGGAAAGTGCAGCCCCAGGCGTCCCTGACATAGCCGGCGCCGGCGGATTCCGACGCGAGCAACAGCAGGGAAGGGAAGCCGTCGAGCTCGAGTTCCTCTATCAGGGTGAAGAGAAGGCCCAGTAGCTTGAGTCGCTCTTCAGGTGTCATGTCGTGCACCGGCTTCGCGGGCGGGAGGTCGTCAGTAAATAAGGCGCCGATATTCAATATCGACTGCTCGTTGAAGGCCATCTCCCAGACCGGCACCCTGTCCGGCTCGATGTGCAGGAAGGCCTTCTCGATCCTCTCTTTTCCAGTCATGGTGTCTCCTTGCCTCATTGTGTTAGCAGAGCCAGCTGAGCTGACAGACGATCAATATGATAATAGTGGCATTTCCGTGCCCTTGCCAGGACCCCGCTCGCGAGATAGAGAATTCCGGTCTCGGTTCATGTACATTGGTCGAGGTCTTCCAGGGGCTTCCCGCCAGCAATAGTGGCCGTGTACCCGCCCGGATTCACGCTGCCAATGCTGTCTCCACATGCGTCCAATGGCTCGCGCAGCTTGTATGCCGGATGCCCCTCATCCCCGGCCAGCGGCGGCCGATTAAACAGGCCCCTGCGCCCGCCCGGTAGAGGGGGTCGGAGGAGAATCAGGAAATGCCCCGTGACCGCTGCAATACGCCGGGCATCCATCCTGTATTTCCCGGGCTAAACGGGCTCGGGGGTCATCTTCAGGCACACGGCGGGGCTTTCGGGCAAGCGGCGGTCGAGATGTACCTTTATCCCGCCGCCCGCCTGTTCCCAATCGAGTGCCTCCGCGTGACCGAGCAGTTCAACCCGCATGCCGTCCGCGCCCCGCAGGGACTCTATGGTGGTCTCCGGTCCGCGAGGAGTCTCCATGAGTATCGCGAACAGCGAGCCCGGCTTGCTCGTGAAACGCACATCCGTCCCATCGGCCGTCCGCCCCTCCGCCCTCTTCCACGGCCGCGTGCCGTAGATCGCATCGCCATTGACCACGAGCCACGCGCCGACCCCCTTGATCCTGTCGACCTGGACCTCGGGGATCTCGCCCCCCGCCTTCGGCCCCACGTTCAGCAGCAGGTTGCCGTTCTTGCTCACGATATCCACCAGGAGCCGCACCAGTTCCGAAACTCCGAGGAAATCATCCGGCACTTCCTGTCTGTTGTACCCGAACGACTTGCCGATACCCCTCACGCACTCCCACTTCTCCTCGCTCACTTCCGAAAAACTCGTGTATTCGGGTGTGACGAAGTCGTAATGCACGCCGGGCAGGCTCGTGTGCCCCTGCAGCCAGAGTCTCTTCGCGTACCAGTTGGTGAACTGCCTGATGCCGGGTATGTGAACGAGAGTCCTCATCAGCCCGGAGGTCTGCCCCCAGCGCTCGTTCACCACCCCATCCGGCGTCTTGTTATAGAAATACGCGAATATCTCGTTGACGTTCACGCCGTCCGGATAGCCGATGTCGCTCCACAGCACCGAGGGATCGTACCTGTCTATCAGCTCGTACCAGTGCGAGTTCGCGTATGCGCGGTACTCATCGGACCCGGGGACACGGACGAGGCTCATCGCGAGGTCGGTTATCGGCTTCGAGGTGAAGGTCCAGTCGTAAGGGCTCGAATAGTAGAAGCCCATGCGCATCCCCCGCGCTTTGACCTCCTCGGTGAGCTCCCCCACGATGTTCCTGGAAGCATGCAGGTCGGGCCGCATCGGGTTGGGGTGCTCGCTCGGCCAGAGCAGGAAACCGTCATGGTGCTTGGCGACCAGCACGACGTACCCGGCGCCCGCCTGCTTGAACAGCTCAGCCCATCCCGCGGGGTCCCAGGCGTCGAGGGCCGCGTTGAAGTCCTTCGCGAAATTGTAGTAATCGAAGCCCGCGCCATAGGTCTTCACGTGGTGCTCGTAAGCGGGGCTTCCCTTGATCCGCAGGGAGTTCAGGTACCACTCGGAGTAGGGCTGGTTGGCGAACAGCGCCCTGGATCCCCCTTTCCTGAGGATGTCCATTATGTCGCCCTTGTCCGTGGGGGCGAACGCGGGCACGCAAGACAGTGACCAGTGAATGAAAATCCCGAACTTCGCGTCGTGATACCATGCGGGGACAGGATGTCTGTCGACGGACTCCTTTGTCGGCTGATATTCCATGATAACTCCGTTCTGTGTCTCGCCTGAGGCCACACTCGAACCCCTATACAAGCAACGACGTTCTCGCCGATATCATTATAAAGTCTAAGAAATCATCACAGATAGTGGCTGTATCTCCCGTATTTCCCCGCATACCTGCAGGCTTTATTCACGGCTCGTCCTCGAGGAAAACGAGGCGGTTTTCCATCGCAGCGCCTACCGTGATATGGAGGTATACTCTCCGTCGCGCTCGGACCGCCGGCAACCCTGGAGGAGGCCCCGAGAGAGCCGGGCGTTGATCAGCTGGAAATCCGGGTGGGCTGGTCTTCCCAGAGCATGGAGAGCATTTCCATCTCATCCAGCCTGCAGCCTGCGAGTATACGTGATGCCGAACGGTTGAGCTCGCGGGGCAGGGAGAAAGACATGTAATCAATGCGTCCCTTCTCCAGGGCTACGTGACAGCAGGTCTCTCCCTCGGGACCCTCGCAGCGCCCGAATCCCTCGCCCCGGCCTCCACGCCCCCTCTTCACCAGCAGGGGGGTGTCGGGCGGATCCCCGAGGATGCGCTCCATGAGACCCAGGGACGAAGTGACGTCCGTTGCCCTTATCGCCAGCATGCGGCGGAGCATGCCAGCGTCCGCGGCAGCGTCATCGCTCTCCCATCCGGCTGCTTCGTATACGGCCGGTTCCTCCCTGCGCACGTCCACGCCCGAGCCGGCCGCCCTGGCCAGGGGCCCGACCCAGCCGCCGCTCTCCGCTTCCCCGCGCAAGCCGCCGAGCTTCCTCTCTATCCACCTGGGGATGGGAAGGGACATCACCCGGGGTGAGAGCTCCCGCCAGATCCCGGTTATTGCCGCAAGCTTAGCGGCATAGTCACCAGTTCCCTCGAGTGGAAAATCCTCTCTCAAGCCGCCCGGGATAACCCATCCCTTTCCCAGTGGGTCTTCCAGCCATTCCTCCACGACCGCCGCCAGGTCCCTGCGCACCCCGGCACACCTGGCCCCGATCCGTCTCCTCCCCAGGTTGGATGCGACTGCGCCCAGCCAGGCCAGGTGGACTTGCACGCGCGATGACTCAAGGATAACCGCACGCATGGCCAGGGCAGCTACCGGCACTTTCATCCCCCGTGCATCCTCGAGTGCCTGCACGAAAGCAAGGGTCAGTGCGGTCCCGTCCGTACCGTACTCATTCTCCAGGAGAGCCCCAGCCTGGCCTGCCTTGGCATCGCAGAGGACAACCTGCGGGTAATCCCTGGAGGCTTCGAAAACTCGCCTTATCCGGCCACCTTCCACCTCCAGGAGAGAGCCGCATCGCGCCAGCATGCTCGCCGTTTCACGCATATCCATATCCCATTCTCCCCCGCCGTGCAGGAGCTCGATCCACCTGGAGGCCGCGGGGAAGTATTTGTCGGACTCCGAGAGCAGGCTCTTGCCGCCGCCGGCCCTGAGGTGAAGGGTCTCACGGTCGCGGGGATTATGGAAATGCAGGGTCTCGCCACCAGCGGGGCCGGGATCGGCCATGATCAGGCGCAGCCCCTGGTCCGCCAGGAATTCCAGGCGGGCGCCGTGGTCACCCCCCATATCCTCCAGCCACACGCGCCGTATAGGCTCCACCCGCGACCAGTCGATACCTTCGCGAGGCAGGAGGTCCAGCTGCCCGTCTGGGGTCTTATTTCCCCCGTTCTCCATTTTTTCACCCCGGATCTCTCACAACCATGTCCCTGCCGGCAGATCCCGCACCAGGCGGCGCAGAGAGCAGAGACGCGGTCTTATGATCCCATGCTCTCCTGCTCGTCCGTAGCTATTTGATACCCAGGTATACCATGGCCGCTATCCACATCATATATATCAGCAACTCACTCAGGACCGCAGCCCCCCTGACCCTCCTGTTCTCGAGCGGCGGGTGGGGAAATACCCGCATAGGGGAGACCAGCGGAAGAGCCTTGAGCGTACGGCGCTCCACCTTTTGCGCATCTCCCCTGCGCCGCGTCCATGCATAGACGATAACCGCGGCCAACACGCAACATATGAGGACCGCCCATCCCAACGCCGTCCACGAATCGAAGGGCAGGTCCAGGGGTATCCCGTACTCGCGCATGAGGAGATCTACGGCGGTGCCTGGATAAAGACCTACCGCTGCACACAAAACGGTCAGGAGCGACGCCGAAGCAGCCGCCAGCCAGACGGGTGCGTCCTCCTCTCCACCCTCGGGTAGCAGAAGCGCCGTGGCGCCCATGAGCAGCGAAATCGCGAAGAGGATGGGTATAACGCCAAGGAAGATAACCGTCACCCCATCCCCGAATTCCCCCGCCAGCGCGTAGAACTCCATCCATAACCAGGTAAATCCCGCCAGCGGCGGAAGGCCCAGGAGAGATGCACCCCCGGCCACCCTGGCCCAGGCCATCTCGCTCCTTCCCCCGCTTCCCAGCTCCACCAGGGCCAGGGCCGGCACGCTCGCCCACAGACCCAGGCGCGCTGCCACCGCAGCCGCCTGCCCCCCTGGCGCGGCGGCCAGGGCCAGACCCGCTCCGAGGGCGGCGCAGATGAGGCCCCAGGTCTCCTCCCTCCCGCAGGTATGGAGAAGCTCTCGCAGCAACTCGCAGAGGGTTACTCCGGCGATTCCCAGGCATATCCAGATCCACACCCCATCCCATACGAAGAAGAGACGGCTGGTGGCGAAGAGCAGGAAAGTCCCCAGGGTAAGGTCTACGGCGAGGAGATGGACGAGGCGCAGGTCCTTCCCTCCCCGCGCCGCGCCCGCCATCCAGCGGTGCAGGGGGAAACAGCCCAGCCGCAGGAGAGCCGCGGCCATCATCATGGCACAGGAGGCCGCCAGCATACCGGAGGGCCTGAGGGGAGCGGCCGGGAAGAAGAGCCCCCTGGTAGGATCGGATAGATAGAAGAAAACCACCCCCAGCACCAGGCAGAGGTCCGCGAGTCCCAGGGGAAAGATACAGGGCAGCAGGCGACCGGCCTTCCTGCCGCGCAGGATGATGCCACCAGCCATACACCATGTCGTCAAGGCAAAAAGCCCCGCGAGCAGGAAAAGATGCTCGGACATCACGGACGCGAGTGCGGCGGCCAGCCCGAAACAGGCCAGCGCGGAAGCGGCTATCCGCCCCTTCCCTGCCGGCCCTTTCACCTCCACCGCCCACAACAGCAACGGCGAGACTACGGCCAGCGGCAGGAGAAAGGATATGCTGGACGGGGAGATGCGGAATTGCCAGATGGAGAAAGCGTCGGGACCCACATAATGATCCCAGAAGCGGTAGGCAAGTAACGCCAGCGCCGGTACGGAGAGGGTATACAGGGCGAGTGCCGCCCACCTCACGCGCTTGAAACGCAAGGCGATAAGGTATATGAGTCCCGCCGCTACCGCGGCGAAGGGTATCGCGGGAATCATATACACAGCCTTCATGTGTTTCTCCCGCGCCCCTTCGTTTTCGAACGAACTCCGTGCATGCTCCGCCCCATGATCGGTTCAGACAACCGCCGCGAATGCGAGGGCCAGGGAGAGCAACGCCAGAAGCATCGCCGCGGGCTGCAACTTCCTCGTGAAGAGAAGGCCGCGGCCTTCCAGCCAGGCCCTCATCACGGTGAAGAGCACCGCCGCCCCCAGGGCCGCCGCCACCCATACAAGCAGGCCCGTCCAGCCCTGCCAGGGATAGCCCAGAAAGAGCACCACGAAGGCGAGCAGGCTGACGGATCGCTGCGCTCCCTCGGCCGCGAGGGAATAGAATCCCCCTACGGCGCCCGCCCCAGCCGGGCCCGACGGCCTTCCGCAGGCTGGACGGCCCAGAAGCGTCACGCCAAAAGAAAGGGCGGCACAGACCAGGGAGGCCATGATCAGCCCGAAATCCGGGCCGTTCCACAGCTGCACGGCGCTGAAAGCGCTCTCCCCCCGGAAGGTCTCCAGGCCGGGCGAGAACGCCGCCGGAAAGCGGAGAGAAACACTCACCGCGATACAGATGAGAACCGCCATCCTGTAGAACGCGGACCGGAAGTGCAGAGGAACATGGAGCGTCTCCTCGCCGCCTCCCGCTGCTACCAGGAAAAGAGGCAGCATCTCCGCCGCCGAGAAGAGAAGGACGAGCGTGAACAGGTCGCCCTTCATGTCGATGAGCAGTATGCCGGCAACGCCAAGGGCCGCCAGGGAGATCGCGGCCGCTACCAGGTCCCCCGGGGATGACACGGCCGCCTCCTCTCCCCCGGCGCCTAGCGCAAGCGGGCGTGGCCCCTCGCCACCGTAGAAGACCACATGCAGCCGGCCTTCGAGGAAGAGGACAAGGTAACCGCAAAAGGCCATGAAGAGCAGGCCGGGAAAGAACAACAGCTTGAGAATATCCATCGCAACCTGCATCTCCACCACCCATTCCGCCTATGAACCTACGGATTATAGACTAACATACATGCGACAGTCTGCATCGCGTAAGCCGGGTTTTCCGCGCAGCGGAAAACCGTATTGCGAGGAGAGCAGCGACGCGGTAATCTCGATTGAGTATCACGTTTCGTCAGGCAACCCTTCGGCGCTATAATCTCTCCATGAGGATAATCTGCGAGGGACCCTACGACCTCCGGCTCTCGTGGCGCATGCTCTCGGCATTTTCCGGCCGGAGCGCCTCGCGCGACGGTTCCCTGGCCATGTGGTGGGAGGGACGGCCTACCGCGATATTCCTCAGACAGACGAGCATGGACCCACCCGTGGTTGAGATCATCGCGGACCCCTTGCCCGGGAAGGCACGCCGCTTCCAGCAGCACCTCAGGATGGTGCTCAACGCCGATCTCGCGCTGGAGCCTTTCTACCGCCGCCTGCGCCGCGACAGGACACTCCGCCCCATCGTGAACTCTTTGATCGGGTTGAAACCTCTGCGCCCGCCGGACATATTCCAGATGCTGGTAATCGCCATCAGCGAGCAGCAGATATCCATGACCGCGGCGAACCGTGTCAGGGAGCGGCTGCTCTCCTCCTTCGGCACCCCAGCCGGCAAGCTGACCGCCTTCCCGCGTCCCGAGGATATCGCGCCACGCGGTGTAGATGAGTTGCGCGCGTGCGGCCTGTCGCAGCGCAAGGCCGAGTACCTGAGCGAGCTGGCGAACAAGGTAGTAACGGGAGAGATCGACTTCGATTCCTGGGAGGACATGTCCGACGACGAGCTATTAGGGATGCTGCGGAGCCACCGCGGCATAGGCGAGTGGACAGCCGAATACATGCTGGTGCGCGGCCTGGGGCGTACGGACGTAGTCCCGGCATCGGACCTGGGGGTGCGCCGGGTTGTAGGTCATTATCTGGCCGGCGGAAGCGACCCGGCAGCTCAAGAGGTGAGAGAGCTCCTCGCGCCCTGGGCGCCCTGGCGCGGCCTTACCGCTTTCTACCTGCTCGCCCACTACCGCATGATCCAGATGGGGCTGGACCAGGCGCAGTGACCGTCCTCCTGCTCCACCCTCAGGTAGTAGAAACCCTCCCCTTTGAGATCATCATCCACGAGATCGAAGGCCGCCTCAGCCGCACCGGAGGCGGACCAGGCGACGCTGTACCCGCGCTGGTCAAAGCGCAGCAGCTCCGCCAGGCGCAAGGGGGCGGTGCCCAGGATGGAGCCATACAACCTGGGGTGTCCCGCGCACATGTATTCCGTTCCCATGGGCAGCCCGTCCGCGAACAACTCCAGGACGATACGGGCTCCGGTAGTGCCGTAGACGTTGCGGTTCCACAAGGACCTCCACAATGCCTGCGGGGATAGTTGCGGCGCCCGGATGGCGGTAAGGCCACGGGGATAGATATCGATGGGATGGATGCGTTCGTCGACCGCGTAATCGTGTCGATCGCTCCCCGCGATGATGCCCAGGCGCAAACCATTTGCCAGGGCTTCCTGCACGTAGTTGCCGAAGCCGGGCTGGCTGCGGTCGTCCCGCAGGAAACGGGGGAACCACCCCCGCGGATCGCCGTGGGTTATAGGGTAGGGCCCGTCGTAGCGCTCGGAACTGCCGTGCATGCTGTATATCTCCACCAGGCGCTGCTGTTCGTTCTCGGAACCCCACCACGTATAGGCCTCGGGGACCTTCATGCGCAGGAACTTCAGCCAGTTGAGCAGCGCCATGAAGATGCGCCGCCAAGCGGTGTGATGGGGCACCACGATGACCTCGTGCTCGCTCAATAACGCCTCGAGCTTGTCCGGCGTGTTGCTCGCGGAGGACACGAAGCTGTACAGGTGCGGGTCCGGTTCGTCGGGAGCGAAGAATACGCCGCGGTGGCCCCATTTATGGTCGGACCACTCGTAGCCCAGGAAGGTGACGAAGCGGCCCGGTTCGTTATATCTCTCCTGTAGTTCGCGTACCAGCTCCCATTCCTCCCGCCTGCCGGAGGGCTCGAAGATGTCCATTGTGTCGTGGGTGGTTATAGCCGCGAAATCCAGGCCCAGCTCGTCGCGGGCTTGCGGATAGAAATGGCCGGGGTTCAGGCATCCATCGCAGAGGGCGGTATGCACGTGGATGTCACCCCAGAAGAGGCGCTGTCCCTCGCCGAAGGGGACGGGGTTGCTCTCCCCGGCGATACCCCTGCCGGCGGCCGCAACCCTATACACTCCCGGGTCCGACGCATGGCACACCACGGTCGAGATCCCCCGGTCCGACGGGCGGAACTCCACGCGGTAGGGCGCCTCGAGCCCTGCTGCGGGCACGAGCTCGACTTCTCCCGTGAAGGTGGGGTCCACATCACCCCGCGCGTCCACGGCCCTCATCACCAGCCTTGCCTCACCATCACTATCGAAGGAAGAGAGCACCGGCTCCAGGGCTACCGCCCTGCCTCCGGCCGCCTCCAGAACGGGAATATCCGCGATGAGCCGGTACTGGCCCGTGGTCTTTTCGTCCACCTCCACCACGACGTCGGTGCGGGAGGGGTGGGCGGGGGAAGCCCAGCCCTTGCCGCCCGAGCGGGTATCGCCCAGGGTGATGATCACCTCGTCGCCCTCCTGCAGGCGGTCGTCCCTTACGCGTATACGTATCTTCCTCGTTTCCATGTAGAGATAGAAGATATCCAGGCGCTCCAGCTTCACGCCGCACTTGCGGAGGAATTCCCGGCCCAGGAAGCGGAGCGCGCCGCGCAGAGGGAAGTACCCCTGGGATGCCACCTCGAGCCGCGCATTGCCGGCGGTCTTGAGCTCGCAGGAATAATAGTTTGGGAGGTGCGGGTGGCGGTTCTGTTTCGGCCCCCAGCCATCGGCGTAGAGAAAGGTGGGGCGCCTGCCCCTGTCCCCGAAGTCGACCACGCGGCAGAATCCGACCTTTATGCCGCCGTCTTCCGATATCCCCCCGGGTCCGCAGCGGAAACGTAGCCTTACCGTCTGCTTGCCCTCGCCCGCCCGTACCAGCGGCGGATCGAGTACGGCCGATCCCGGCGCGGTTTCACGGGATGGCTTCGGCTTCTTCCCGGGCCGGAAGAACTCCGGATCGTAGAGATAATCCATGATCCCGAAGGCCAGAGAACCCGCGGCAGCGGTTGCGGCGGCCAGTAGCGCCGTGGCCGTCCCCTTGACCACCCTGTACACGTGGTGGCCTTTCTTTATCTCCTTAGTCATGGCTCGCGTTCCTTTCTCGACCAAGGAACCATTGTACCATCAACACTTTATTAGAGGCTGGGGAAATCCTAAGTGATGAAGACGAAGGAGTAGCGGTCCTGGCGCTGCTGGCGGTCGGTGAGCACTTCGATGGGCAGGCCGAACTTGCGCACGGTGGCATAGACATCGATACCCACGAAATCGTCACCGGGACGCGCCTTCTCGGGATGCGCGCAATCCGCACGGCTGCCCGCCTCGCATATCTCACAAGCCGAGCAGTCGTAGAGGGCGAAGGCGAAATAGTAGCCGTCCAGAAAGGCCGCCCTCTCGATTTCCCAGGCGATATCCACGTTGAGCCGTTTCTCATGCGTATGGATGAGGATGGCCTTGCCATAGCGGCGGAATATCGGCTCGGCCTCCCAGGGCTTGATGAGGTCCGGTGAGCACTTGAGCTGGCCGAACTCCTCACATCCCCAGGCACACTTCAGGTAGGTGCGTGGATCGAAAACGATATCCTGTACATCGATGGCAAGGGCGTCGACCGCGCCCATGTCCAGTGCCATGCGTGCATATTTCTCCATATCCGGTCCCATGCCTGTTCTCCCGTCTCTTCCCGTCCATCATGCGGACATGCGCATACGTATCGAGCTTGCGCCAGCCTATTATACCAATATGGGCGGGCATCCTTTGCGGTGATATTATCATCCCCGCAACCCATAAGGGATATAATCTCTTAGGGGCGAACCATACAGTATACAGGTCTGCAGAGAAGAACAGCGGGGGTGACGATGGCCGAGATAGAGTTGTGTGAATCCTGCGGCGTTCCCAAGCTCATCAGCGAGGTATTCCGCTGGGAGGACAGCGGCACAATATCCATCTCCTATTCTCCAGGCGCGCGCATGGTCTTCTACGAATCGGGAAATATCGATAACGTCTTCCGCGGCGTGGAGGAGCTGATAGGCGTTCCCATAGAGCACATCGTCATGGAGAGGAAGAGGCGCGATACCCGCAAGTTCATGGAGAGGGTATTCTCGGAACAGGCGAAGAGGCTGGCGTCGATCCTAGGAGGCAAATCCGCCGATACGGTCTCGGCGGTGCAGCCCGACAGGATGCAGGAGATACTCGATCTGGGAGCCGCCGTCAACACCCAGGCGACGGCCATAGGGATGGTCTACGGATACGGGGATATCAAGTTCAGCGACCTCTGGGAGCTGTGGGACAGTTTCCCCTGGCGTACGCAGATCATCCACAACCCCTACTCGGTGATCTTCTTCTCGGCGGATATGCTTGCCACCGTGGAGGCCTTCGAACAGAAGGACATGCGGGTGAAGTACGAGAAGGTAGGGGGAGATATCTACCTCCTGGCCGTCCATCCGGGTGCCCATCCCATGGAGCTGAAGGAGCGCTTGAAGAGGAAGAGCCACGAGGTCAAGCCCGGCGATATCTCCCACGCGCTCTGTCCGGAATGCGGCGTACCCCTCGACGTAGCCCGCTGCAGGTGGGATCTGGAAAAGGGTATAATCGCCGATCCCCTCACGGGCAGGAGGATGTCTCTCTTCGACCCCGCGGCAATGGATACGGTCTTCGATGACCTCGAGGCGGAGTTGGGCGAATCCGTCCCGGATGCCATCATCGAAGCCCAGAGGAGATACGGAAAGCTGAGCATGAGCGCGGACAACTGGAGGAGGAGCGGCTACGACTTCAAGAGCTGGGCCGCGCTGCGCGGGCTCGGGAACATCACCGGTTTCAAGGCCGACGAGAAACACGTGACCCTTACGCTTGAGAATCCATGCATGCATCTGGCCCTGGTGGGGATGGCCCAGGCTCTTTACGAGCTGGCCTGGGGGGCGGAGAGTTCCACCTCCGAATGGCACCGCACCGACGACGGGGACCTCGTCATCAACGTGGAGCTTTAATCGGGCCGACGATATGTAGAACCATGTTCAACTACGGTATAGAGATACTCGAGAACACCATCAACAGGAACAATGATATCTGCGTGATCATCCCCACCTTCCGGAGCAAGAAAGCGACCGCCAGGACCGTTCTGTCTCTGATCTCCGGCAATGGAAAGGCCGGCTACGACATCGTCCTGATCGACGGCGAGGGATACGATCACGGTTATGTTCTCGAGAAAGCGCGGGAGGTCGGATTCAGCGATCTCTTCTATCTGGTACTGGGAAGAAACGTCGGAGCCGCTGGGGCCGTCTATGCCGGCCAGAAGGCCTGTTATGAGTGCGGCTACGAATATTTCGTAATGACCGATAACGACGCCGAATTGATTACCGCGGGAGGCATCGACCTCCTGGTCGGCTCACTTCGGAGATATGATATCGTGCTTCCGACCAACATAGACGCCAGCAAACAGCGCCTGGAAGACCGGAAATTGGGTTTCCACGGATTAATGCACTATATGACCATATCCCGGGATACCATCGATAAAGTGGGGTTTGTCAATCACGAATACTTCATCGCCATGGAAGACCTCGACTACGTTACCAGGGCAGGAAGTATAGGCCTGAAAGTAGCTGCGATCCAAGACTGTCTGTACTATCATCCGATGAGAAAGATATCGCTTTTCTATAACCCCACGATTTACTTCACGCTAAGAAATCACCTCATGTATGTCTTCAGGAACCCGAATCATGTTGCGAAGAGATACCGGTTGCTGTCGCTTATACAGCTCTTGCTCTACCTGTTGATCAAGGCAGCACACTCCGTGCAACTCAGGGATACCTCGATCATCAAGACGGCGCTTATGGCCTTCAGGGATTTCATGAGCCGCAGCATCACCTTGGACTTCCCGGAGAACAACTTCACGTTCAGAGCAGCCGATCCGCGTGAGCGGGGGGACTGGCCACGGCTCTACGATCTCAACAAGGGCAGGAACCGCGTGTTCGTGATGAGGGGATACCGTGTCAGCGACGGTATAGGGGCCCACTCTTGCTTGCGCAGATCGGCAAGGTGCAGTGGAGAGAAGGGGCGATAAAGGACGGCTCCTCATCTCGCCAGGTTCATGCCGGAGAGGGCGAAATCCCCCAGCAGGGAGGCCCGGGTCACCACCCCTTCGCCGTAGCGGTCCCGCAGGGCATCCAGGGCGGCGGTGAGCTTCTCCTGCCGCGGGTCCAGGCAGTCCCAGATGGTCATCTGTTTCCCCTCTCCGCGCCGCCGCAGTTGCGAGACGGAGACCCCCACGGTGGTGATGGGCTCCTTCCACAGCCCGGAGGAGGCCTCCCGCCGCAGCAACTCCCGCGCCGCCGCGTAGAGGGGCGATGAGAGGTCGGTGTATTCCTCCAGGGTCCTGGCGCGGGCATAACCCATGCTGTAACCCACGCGCAGCCGCAGGCTGACCGTCCTGCCCAGGTAACCGTCCCGGCGCATGCGGCGGGTGACGGCGTCGACCAGCCCCAGCAGGGTGTTCTCCAGGTACTCCAGGTCACCGGTGCCGCCGCGCAGGGAGAGGCTGTGGCCGAACGACTTGACCTCGTGGCTCTGCCCGCTGCGCACCACCGGGCTGTCGTCCTGTCCCCAGGCCGCCCTCCACAGCAGCCTCCCGATGACCCCGAACTTCCACTCCATCACCTCCCGCGGCGTCCGGGCCAGGTCACCTATGGTCTCGATGCCCATGGCCCGGAAGTTGCGGCGCATGCGCCTCCCCACCCCCACCAGCTTGTCCACGGCCATGGGGGCGAGGATGTCCGGGAGCTGAGCGGGCGTGACCAGCGTGAGCCCGTCCGGCTTCTGGAACTCGGAGGCCATCTTGGTCACCAGCTTGTTGGGGCCGATGCCCACGGAGGCGGTGAGGCCCAGTTCCCGGCGGATGTCCTCCTTCAGGCCCCTCCCCACCTCTCGGGCCGCCTCCCAGCGCTCCCCGCCCGGGGGATGGGACTGCAGGGAGGCGGTGAGGTCCATGAAGGCCTCGTCGATGGAGAACACCTCCACGCGGTGGGAACGCCGCTCGCAGATGCGCAGGATACGCCGGGCATTGTCCAGGTACTTGGGGATGTCGGCGTGGACGAAGCAGGCATGGGGGCAGCGCGAACGCGCCTCCCACACCGACATGCCCGCCTTTATCCCCCATGGGCGGGCCTCGTAGGAGGCGGTGGCCACCACGCCGTGGGAGCAGAAATCGCTCGAGGTGTGGCAGACGATAAGGGGGCGGTTGCGGTAGAGCGGCACGTCCCTCTGCTCCACGGAGGCGAAATAGGCGTCCATGTCCAGGTGGAGGACGCAGCGCCCCTCCTCCGCCGGCCTTCCCTGGTCGGCGGAGCGCAGCAGGCCGTGCATAACGTATTGGGTCATCTCCTCCGTACCTCCCCTCGCGCTAGCCCTCGCTGTGCACCCGCACCAGGCTCCAGCTCATGCCCTCGGTGGAGAAACGGAGCTCGTACACCTCGGGATTGTCGCTCATCACCGAGTAATGCAACTCCAGATAACGCCCCTTGAGGAGACGATAAGTACCCAGTACCCGGCGGATATCGTACCTGCGGCCGCGCCATAGGAAGGCGGTGGGGCGCAGCCTGCCGCCGCGGAAGACCGCCGACACGTCCACCGGCTCCTCTATCAGGGTGACCATCCGATCCGCCTTTCCATCCTCGCCCCGGCATATCCGGTGAAGCACCCCCGATCCATGAATACGGTCGCATGCGGCGCATGAGCGTATTTACGGACCGGAGTACCAAGGAGGGCTCGCGCCCTCCCGTACCTATCTTTTCTGTTTACAGCCTCAGCGCTCCCGGGCTGTCCCCACGGGGACCGGGACGCTCAAACCCTGTCCCGCAGAAGGGATACCACCCTTCCGGCCAGCCTCACCTCCGCCTCCCCTTTCTCCACCCGCAGGGTGGGGTAATCCGGGTTGGAGGCCTCGAGCTCCACCGCTCCCTTGCGGCGCCGCAGGCGCTTGACGGTGGCCTCGCCGTCCACCAGCGCCACCACTACCTCGCCGTCCCGAGCCTCGGGGCCGGGATCCACCACCACCAGGTCCCCGTCGCGGATGCCGTCCCCCACCATGCTCTCCCCCCTTACCCGCAGGAGGAAGCGGCCCTCCCCGCCCCAGCGGGCGGGCACGGGCAGCCACTCCTCCACCTCCTCCGAGGCGTGCCGCAGGGGGCCCGCGGGCACCTCGCCCACCAGGGGAAGATAGGCGGCGGCCCCGCGCAGGGTGTCCCGCACCTGGATGGCCCGCGCACCCGACGCACGGGAGATGAAGCCCTTCCTCTCCAGGGCCTCCAGGTGGCGCAGGGCGCCCCGGGTGGAGGAGAGCCCGAGAGCATCGCATATCTCGCGCACGCTGGGCGGGTACCCTCTCCGCTCCAGCGCCTCCAGGACGAAATCGAGCACCTCTTCCTGCCTGGGCGTCAGACCTTCCATGCCTTTTTCACCTCCACGCCCCCATTATAGTAAACATTTGTTTAATAGTAAACATCTGTTTACCATAATCGACTCGGGGGTTATGAAACGGGGCCTTGGGTGGGAGGTAATGGGAAGTGGGGTCAGGGCTTGACACGCTTCGCGCGCAACCCGCTGGCCCACACCCTACGGGGAAAAGAACGCGGCGTGGGGTGCGCAGACGCATGGGTTATGGAACGGGGCCTTGGGTGGGAGGTAATGGGAAGTGGGGTCAGGGCTTGACACGCTTCGCGCGCAAACCGCTGGCCCACACCCTACGGGGAAAAGAACGCGGCGTGGGGTGCGCAGACGGGCGAGACCGTCACAGGTTTTAAAGGTCTGCCATGAGGGTAAATAGTTGTTGGGCCTCATCGGGTTCCAGGAGTGTTCCTGTCGTGCTGAGTACCTGGAGGTGAAAAAATGGTGCGGGGACCTCACGGTCATGAGAAGACGGGTATCGAAATACTGAGGGTTCTCTGCCCGAAGTGCAGCAATCGCGTGACCATCGAACCGGGGGAAGACAAAGCGAAGTGTGGCAAGTGCGGGACCATGGTAAGGCGTCCCGCCAAACCCACGTAAATGTCCCCGCTACCGAGAGGGGTCGGGGCGATATCACGGTGGATCGACCATGGATAACGATGAAAGAGAGGGTGCGGGACTCGACGTCGTACTGGAGAGCGTAGGCAACTTCTCGCTTATCGGGCTCTCCGGAGAAGTCGACGTCTACAGCGCGCCCAAACTGCGCGAGACCATCAAGGACCTCGTGGACGATGGAAAATACAACATCGTCGTGGACCTGGAGAAAGTGGCGTTCCTCGACAGTACCGGCCTGGGTGTCCTGGTAGGCGGGTTGAAGAGACTCAAGCATCACGACGGCGAGCTCGGTATAATCTGCGCTCAGGAGAAGATCCTGCGCATCTTTCGCATCACGGGGCTCACCAAGGTCTTCCCTATATACCGCTCCCGGGACGAGCTGCTCGCGAATGTCGAGGAGGCGTGATCTTGCCTGCTGACGAGAGTACGGCCTTCGAGTTGGAAATGCCCGCAAAAGCAAAGTATGTCGGGCTGGCTCGGTTATTGGCAGGCTCCATCGCTCGTCGCATGCGCTTCACCGAGGAGAGTATCGACGACCTCAAGATCGCTATCTCCGAGATGTGCACCAACGCCATTGTCCACACCGGGAACGGCCAGGAAGGCCTGGCGCCAATACTCGTTCGTTTCCTGGTCGGAGAGGGCTTCCTGACCATCGAGGTGAAAGACCACGGGCCTGGTTTCGACCCCAGTTGCGTACTTGACCGTGAATCAACCGACCTTCTGAGCCAGGGATTCGGAATCCCGTTGATAAAAAGCCTGGTGGACGAGTTCGTATGTGACTCCGAGCCACAGGCTGGCACCGTAGTCAGCATCACCAAATTTCTCGCCGGCGAGAACGGGAAGACCTGAACTTGCCATCTCCACCGGCCATATCGAGAATCCGGATCATGAAAGAGGATTACTACAGCGGATTGCGGAGGGACATGCTCAGGCACCAGATAGCGGCGCGGGGGATCAAGAACCCACGCGTCCTGGAGGCCATGTCACGCGTGCCCCGGCATCTCTTCGTTCCCGAGAGGCTTGCCGACCGGGCCTATGACGACTCACCCCTGCCCATCAGTGACGGGCAGACCATAAGCCAGCCCTATATGGTAGCCTGGATGACCGAGCTGCTCGAGATCGCTGAGGCCGCTAAGGTGCTGGAGGTCGGGACGGGTTCCGGATACCAGGCCGCCATACTCTGCGAGCTTGCCGGTGAGGTATTTTCCATAGAGAAATACCCGGACCTCGCCCGGGCCGCCGAAGAACGTTTGAGCATCCTGGGATACGACAACCTCAGGATACGGGTGGGCGACGGCACCCTGGGATGGCCGGAGGAGGCGCCTTTCACCGGCATCATCGTGACCGCGGGGGCGCCTTCCGTTCCCCAACCATTGCTGGAGCAGCTCGCGGACGGTGGGAGACTGGTCATCCCCGTGGGTCCCGCGGGGATGCAGATGCTCAACGTCATCCGGCGCCACGGCAACGATTACCGGGCCAGCGACGAGGGTAACTGTGTCTTCGTGCCCCTGGTGGGCAAATTCGGCTGGAAGCGCGGGAGAGTCTTCTAGTCCACTCCGTATCCAGGTGCTATAATCTTCGCATGCGCGACTTAACCGTAGTACTACCCACATACAACGAACGCGAGAACATCGAGAGCATCATCGCGGCTATCCTGCGCCAACCCCTCGACCTCTGCGTCCTCGTGGTGGACGACAACTCCCCCGACGGCACCGGTGAGATCGCCGATCGCCTGGCCGTGGAGGACGAGCGCGTGAAGGTCCTGCACCGCCAGGGAAAGGAAGGCCTGGGCACCGCGTACCGCGCCGGCTTCCGGTATGCCCTCGAGCGTGGCGCCCAGTATTGCTTCGAGATCGATGCCGATTTTTCCCATAATCCCGATGATCTCCCACGACTCTACGCAGCAGCCAGCGCCGCGGACGCGGCGGTGGGTTCCCGCTACGTCAAGGGTGGCGGGGCGCCCGACTGGAGCTTCTTCAGGTGGTTGATCAGCCGCGGCGGCAATCTCTATACGAAGATCGTTGCGCGGACGGAGACGGTGGACACGACTTCTGGCTTCCGTTGCTACTCCAGGCGCGTCCTCGAGGCCATCCCCCTGGACCGCGTAACCTCCCAGGGATACGCCTTCCAGATCGAGATGACCTTCGTAGCTGAGACCCTCGGTTTCCGCATCGTGGAGGTGCCCATCATGTTCGTCGACCGCAAGGGCGGCGAGTCCAAGATGACCTCCGACATCTTCTGGGAAGGCCTTAAGGTGGTATGGGGTCTGCGCCGCAAATACGCCGATTTACGCCACAAGGATAACCCGTAGCTCCGAGCGAAAGAGCCGTCAGGCCTAGGCGGTTTCCTCAGCCAGGTTGTTGGAATAGAGACGCACGTTGTTGGGGCCTGCGTTCTTCGCCGCGGTCAGGGCGGACAGCGCTTTGTTTGTTAGGTCCTGGTCGTTTTCGGCGTTAGCGGGGAAAGACGACACACCCACGCATACGGTGAGCTTCTCAACTTCTTTCTTCTCACGCGAGGGGAAGGGGTACTCCTCCACTACCTTGCGGATGCGCTCCGCCAGGCGCATGGCTCCCAGGCGCCTTGTCTCGGGCAGGAGCACCGCGAACAGGTTCTCGCCATAACGCGCGGCCGTGTCCACCTCACGCGTGTTGCGCTTTACGATATTGCCCACGTCGGTGAGTATGAAGTCGGCCATGTAACGGCCGTTGCGGTCCGTGTAGCCCTCGTAGTCATCGATCTCGAAGAAGAGGAGGCATACGTTGAGACTGTAGCGGCGGGCACGGCTTACCTCCTGGCTCAACTGGTGCTGGAAGTAATGGAGGTTGAAGAGTCCGCTTGCCACGTCCCGAACGACATTGGTCTCCAGTTCGGAATAGAGGCGTGAGATGAGCACGGCCAGCCCAGCCTGGTCTGCAATCAGGGTGAGCAGGGGCATCTTGAGCAGGTCGAAGTCCTCTTCGCCCCTGCCGAGCGAAAAGACCCCGATTACCCTCCCCTCCGCCCGCAGGGGCAAGGCCAGAAGCCTTTTCACGCCACTCTCCCCGAGATAGGAATATTCCTCACATGTTTCATCCAGTTCTTCCTGCTGGACCATTCCCGTATCGAAAGCCCTGCCGCATAACGACGCGGTAGCGCTGAGCCCGCGCCCTACGAGCTCTTGCGCCCCATCTCCCCTGGCCAGGACCACGTCCAATTCATCCAGGACGTCCCCGGGAAGGAGGATAACCCCGAGCTCGGCCCCGCATACAGCCATAGCCCTGTCCAGCAACTCCGCCAACTTGGGCATGGGATCCGAATAGGCCTCTATCACGTTCACGCTCGTGCAGATGGATACGACCTCGCGTATATCATCCTGGTGGGACAATCCCGTTTGCGACGGAGTCGGGAGGATCTCGAGCAGCCTCGCGTTCGGGGAATCCTCATACACGTAGACCACCCGGCATTTAGAGGGGATGCCCTTCAGCTCTCCCCCCTCCTCGGCAACCAGAAGCAGATCCGGGGCACCGGCACGCATCAGATCCTTGCGCGCGGAGAACAGGGTGGGGGGTTGCGATGAGGCGGGCCAGTCCGCAGGGACCTCTTTACCCAGAATCCCCACGATCTCCGCCCCCGGAGCGGAAGAAAGGATCTGCACCAGCCGGGCGCAGGCGGGATTGAATCCTATGAAAGCGATGCGCGTGTCCTTACCCATATGTCCCCCGAAAGCCTTGTGCGCGACAGCAAACGTCTTCCACGAATATTTTAAGGGATGGGCGGCGCATTTGGAAAGATTTGTTGCCGGCAACGGAGCCCTTGCGGTGCTTCAGGCTCCGTGGCGACACCTGAAGGGGCTACTCCACGCCAGCGATTGCTCTACGCAGATGCCGCAAGATACGGCCGTTCAACGCCAGGGTCAGTTGGCGGCGGCTTCCGGGGCCGGCGCCGCCGCGCGGTGCTCCTCGTCCACCAGTTCTATGGGGAAGGGAAGCTCCACGCCGTCCGGTATCTTGTGGATGTACTTGCGGCGGAACTCGGGGTCCTGCATGCGGCAGGTCATGGTCTTGCGGTCGTATTCGGGGTGCACCTTCATGCGGTGCCAGATATCCCACAGGGATTCGTCCTTGACGTTGCCGAAATGCAGGGGGTTGAAGTCGCAGGGGGTCACGTAGCCGTTGTGGGTGACGTGTATCTGCCACTTCACCCCGAAACAGCCCATGATGTGGGGGTCGTTGACGTGGCACATGAGGCAGACCCGGGGGCCGGAGAAATCCCTCCACTGCTCCTCGTGGATGACCCGGAAGGCCTCGCGTTCGCAATCGCTCAGGATGAGCTCGTCCTGCTTGATGCACTTCCCCGTGGGGACCAGGTCGAAGACGGTCAGCTCTCCCACCCCCAGCTCCCGGCACAGGTCCAGGAACCTGTGGTGGTAGTCGTGCGCTATGGCCTCGCGGTTCATGTAGGTCGAGACGCCCACGGCCATGCCCCTGGCCACGGCGCGCTCGATGCCCGCTACGGCCCGGTCGTGGAGGCCGGGGATCCCCCTCAGGCGGTCGTGCTCCTCCGCTATGGGGCTGTCCAGGCTGACGAAGATGGTGTCGCACCCCGCCTCCTGCAGTCTCTCCAGGTTCTCCTCGGAAAGCAGCGAGCCGTTGGTGAAGACGTCGGCCACGCAGTCGTTCTCCACGATCCTGCGGATGAGCACGTCCAGGTCCGTGCGCAGCAGGGGCTCCCCGCCGGTGATGATGATGTCGGTTATGCCCAGCTCCGCGCACTGGTCGATGACGTCGCACCACTGCCCCGTGGTGAGCGTGCCCTCGGCGCCGCGCCGGAAGGCGGAGCAGTGGACGCAGCGGGCGTTGCAGTCCTGGGTCACGGCGATGGTCACCGCGTGCGGCCCCCACTCCCTGCCCAGCCCGCGGTCGATGATGTTGCGGTAAAACCTCTCGTAGGCCCGCGATTTCACCGGCGGCAGGTGGTAAGAGAACCTGTCGGGGCGCGCGAACTTGATGAAGGGCATCCTGGGCCCGATGGTCTTGAGGATCCACCCGCCCGCCACCATGAAGATGGGGAAGGTGGGCGGGCCGAGGGCCTGGTAGAAGTTGCGCCTTGCCTTGCGGGTCAGTCTCGCTCCGTTGCTTCCGTTACCGTTTTGCGACATCTCCTGTTTGCACCTCTTTTGCGAATATTGCTGCGTTCGATATCGACATCACAGCCAGTCCAGTCTCCTATTCTCCTTCGACACGTATATCAACACCCATTAATAGCTAGTGTTATTATACTATCAAGTCATAATAACTGTCTATTAGCGACGAGTCCCGGTTCCCGTGACGCGGTCCATGCCTTCCTTGTCCGTTCCGATCTCATGCTCTTGACACAATAGCATCAGCGCGTGCTTCCCGCCATGATGTCGCTGCCTGGATCGGTCGAGGTCAGTCCTAAGGGGTCTCGGTATCCTCTGTCTCCTCCCTCCCCTCCACCGCGTCCTCTTCCTTCTCCAACTCCCTGCCCCCCATGACGATGCGTGGCAGGGTGGTGGCGATGAATACGACCACTCCCGCGGCAAGGAGAATCAATACCACCGTTTTGGAGGCCACGAACTCGAGCGAGAGGGCGATACCGGTGAGCACCGCGGTCCAGAGGTAGATTATCAACACCGCCTGCCGCTGCGAATGCCCGATATACAGAAGGCGGTGGTGGATATGTTCCTTGTCGGCATGATGAAACGGCCGTCCTTTTCTCGCCCGCCTGAGGATGGCCAGGCCCGTGTCTATGATGGGTACGGCAAGGATGATTATGGGGGTGAACAGGGTGGCGACGGCAGTGCGCTTCAGGATGCCCTGGATGCTGATGGCCCCGAGGATGAATCCCAGGAACTGCGCCCCGGAGTCCCCCATGAATATGCTGGCGGGGTTGAAGTTGTACCTGAGGAAACCCAGGCATGCACCGCACACGGCAGCGGAAATGACCATTGCCTGCAGCGTATTGGGGTCGGCCCCGACGCGTGAGCCGTAGAAGAAAAAGGCTATCGCGGAGATGCAGGCTATACCCGCCGCAAGTCCGTCCAGGCCGTCGATGAGATTTATGATGTTGGTGAAGGCCACCATCCATACGATAGTGAGGGCGATGGAGAGGATGGGGCTGGCGGTGAGGTCGATGACGTTGCCGCGCGGCAGTGCGATGGTGCTGATCTCCACACCGAAGGATACCAGGACCAGAGCCGCCATCACCTGCCCTGCCAGTTTCATCCATGGCGAGAGGTGGCGCATGTCGTCTACCGCTCCCAGCACCGCTATGAAGGTCGCGGCGAGGATTATGCCAAGCAACTGATAGGAAGAGAGGGCATCCACCATGCCCTGGGGCTTGGCCAGTGTGGAGGAATAGCTCACCACTATCTTGCACAGGAGCAGCGAGACAACGACGGCAACAAAAATGGCCACCCCGCCCAGGGTAGGGGTGGGGTTCTCGTGTACCTTGCGGTCGTGGGGCATGTCAACCGCGCCCAGCCATACCGCCAGGCGGCGGGCTTGCGGGGTGAGCAGGAGTACGAGGACCAGGGAGACCGCGAAGGCCAGGATATAGATCAAGACCCGCACTCCTCCCCTGCGATATGAATGAGGTGCATTTCCGCATCGCGTGCCATCTCGTCCGCCAGTTCGTCCTCGTATCCCTCGGAAAAATAGACCCGGCGTATACCCGCGTTGATGAGCATCTTGGTGCACAGGATGCATGGCTGATGGGTGCAGAAAATGCTGCCTCCCCTCACCGCGGTGCCATGCATCGCCGCCTGGATGATGGCGTTCTGTTCGGCATGCAGCCCCCGGCACAGCTCGTGTCTCTCACCCGAGGCAATACCTTTGGAATCGCGTATGCATCCCACCTCCTCGCAATGGGGCAGGCCGGATGGAGCCCCGTTGTAGCCGGTGGAGACGATGCGCTTCCCGAGAACGATGATGCAGCCTACCTGGCGGCGCTGGCAGGTCGAGCGCGTGGCGACCTGCCGTGCGATGGACATGAAATACTCTTCCCAACTCGGCCTGGTCATGGCGTATCTCCTGTAGCCGTGGTCGGCCCGGTGTGCTTACAGGTCGGGATAGAGGGGAAAGCCGGCCAGGAGCTCCTCCACCCTCTCCCGCACGCGGCGCATGACTTCCTGCGACCCCATGTTCTTCACCACCAGGGCGATGAGATCGGCGATCTCGACCATCTCCGCTTCCCTCATGCCCCGCGTGGTTACCGCCGGCGTGCCAAGACGGATGCCGCTGGTGATGGCGGGGGGCTTGTCGTCGAAAGGGATGTTGTTCTTATTGGCGGTGATCTTCACGGCATCCAGGGCTTCCTCCACGTTGTCGCCCGTGAGCCCGAGCGGCCGCAGGTCCACCAGCAGGAGATGGGTGTCGGTACCCCCGGATACCAGGCGCAGGTCCCGCTCCTGCAGGGCTGCGGCCAGGGCCCGGGAGTTCTTCACGATCTGCGATGCGTACGCGGCGAACTCGGGTTGGGAGGCCTCCTTGAGAGCCACCGCTTTGGCCGCGATGATGTGCATGAGCGGCCCGCCCTGCACGCCGGGAAAGACGGCGTGGTCGAGGGACTGGGCAAAGCGTTCACGGCAGAGTATCATGCCACCGCGCGGTCCACGCAGGGTCTTGTGGGTCGTGGTGGTCACGAACTCCGCGTAGGGGACCGGATCGGTGTGTACCTTTCCCGCCACCAGTCCCGCGAAGTGGGCCATGTCCACCATGAGCATGGCCCCCACTTCGTCCGCTACGGCCCGGAATGCCGCGAAGTCTATATCGCGGGGGTACGAACTGCCCCCGGCGATGATCAACTTGGGGCGGCAATTCCTGGCCACCTCCGCTATCTCCCCGAAATCCAGCATCTCCGTCTCGCGGTTCAGGCTGTAGAAGTGGGCATCATAGAGGGCCCCGCTGATATTGGCGGCTGTGCCGTGCGTCAAGTGCCCCCCCGCCGTTTTCTCCATGCCCAGGATGGCGTCACCGGGTTGGAGAGCGCAGAAGTAGACTGCCGTGTTGGCCTGTGCCCCGGCGTGCGGCTGTACGTTGGCGTGTTCCGCCTCGAAAAGGGATTTGGCACGCGCCACGGCAAGTTCTTCGGCCACGTCCACGAACTCGCAGCCTCCGTACCAGCGGTGACCGGGATATCCCTCGGCGTACTTGTTGGTCAACACGGTGCCCGCCGTCTCCAGCACGGCCCGGGAGGGAAAATTCTCCGACGCGATAAGCTCTATCTTGTGGCGCAAGCGGTAAAGTTCGTCGCGGATCACCTGCGCGATCTCCGGATCCACCTTTGCTATCTCGTCAATGCCGCTCATGCGTCTCTTCCTCCGTGTCGTTCCTCGACCTCCTCCAGCCTGTCCAGCCTGCGGGAGTGGCGCCCCCCTTCGAAGGGCGTCTCCATCCAGATGCGCACTATCTCCTCCGCGACTCCCGGTCCGATAACCCTCGCGCCCATGGTGAGCACGTTGGCATCGTTGTGGAGGCGGCTGTAGCGTGCCGTGTAGAGGTCGTTGCACACCGCGGCCCTCACCCCGGTCAGCTTGTTGGCGGTCATAGCCATGCCTATACCGGTGCCGCATATGGCGATCCCCCTCTCCGCCTCGCCGGAGGATACACGCCGGGCTACCCGCTCGGCGAACTCCGGCCAGTCGCAGGACTCAACGGAGAAAGTCCCCTCGTCAAGCACCTCATGTCCCGCTTGCGCCAGGCAATCCGCGACGACATCCTTGAGGATGAAGCCGGCGTGGTCACATCCAAGGGCTACTCTCATATCGCTCCTTCATTCCCGTTCCTCCGCCGGTGCGCGTCTCCGTTCAAGCCCCTTCCTCTCCCCGGTCCGCCTCCTCCTCGGGACGGCCGAAAAGGGCCCGCATTATATCGTCCAGGGAGCTTTCTATGTCCTCGGCGACTCCCAGGTAGACCCGCAGAGAACTTCCAATGGGGTCAATTATATCAGAGCTGCGTGACTGGATATCGGCCATGAATCCCTCGGTCGGACCGGACTCGCGCAGGACTTCGAATACCCCGGCGATGCGCGCCCTCGCCTCACGCTCGTCCCGGACCGCCTCCTCCCCCAAATGCTTTATTACCCGCCTCGACATATAGGAGAGATACTTCATTGTGGTGCTCCACTTGAGGGCCTGCGGTTCCATCCTCCCGATATTGAGGAGATGCTCCCTGGCCATGACCAGGACCACATCGGCTGCAAGCAGTATCCCGGGAGTCAGCTCCATGGCGCGGTGCGGTTCCAGGTCGATCCCCCAGAGGTCCATGGTCTGCACCGCCGAGGAGGTGGCCGGGTTCCCCGTGATGGCGGAAGTCCCCGCGGAGTGGACTACGGTATATGCCGCCAGGCTGGGGTAATCGTTCAGCAGCCTGGCCTGGAAGAGAGCCTCCGCCATGGGGCTGCGACACAGATTGCCCGTACAGACGAAAAGGATGTCTAACAGCCTGCATCCCCTCCATTCCGCCGGGTAACCGCAGGCCGTGTCTCCTCCTTCTCTCCATAGCGGAGAAGAGCCGTCCTCAAATCGTCTTCGCTAATGTCCCCCTGGCGTAAGACCTTCAAGCCTCCCTTGCCTATCTCCACGACGGTGGATGGCCTTCCCGAGCCGTGGTCGCCACCGTCCACGGCAAGTCCGGCTTCTGCCAGAATCCCCGTGTCGATCTCCGCGAAGGAGGCCGGCGCGGGCTTGCCCGCCGGATTCGCGCTGGTCACTGCCAATGGGCCGGTGATGCCGAGCAGGACGAGCAACAGGGGGCTGTCGGGGATGCGTAAACCCACCATCTCGGTGGAGGGCGCGACGCTTTGTCTCCATGGCAAGTCCTTCGCCTTCACCACCACGGTGAGCGGCCCGGGCCACAAGGTCCCAAGGCTCAGCAGGGAATCCCGCGCCTCGCCGGCAGCCAGCTCCGCGGCCTCCGCGGCGCTGGAGACCATTATCACCAACGCCTTACGCGCATCCCTGCCCTTGGCCGTGAAAACCGACCTCACCGCCGCCGTGATGTCCGCCCGAGCCGCCAGGCCGTAGACGGTATCCGTAGGCAGGATGACCAGCCGGCCATGGCCGAGAACCTCCGCACATCTTTGCGCGATCGCCTGGGGGTCCGTATCACGCAAGCGTAGTATTTCCGTCATGGCTCTATTATATCCGTACCTTATGCGTGCAGGCTGCCGGTTGTTGCTGCTGGATGCGGAGTGGTTCGCCATCGCGCATGGGTGTGCGGATGCATGCTCGCCAGGCCGAAGATCGAGCTTTTTGTTACGGACGGAGGAGTCGGCGGATGGGCGTTAAAATAAAGTATATAATGTCGGTGCTGGACGTTGACGATAATTAATAGTCAGAGAGGTATTTTTCGGTTCCGGGTGTGTTGATGTATGGACGAAGAAAAAAACGCTGGCATGGATGAGCCGAAGGGCGGCGAGGCCGAGGAGGAACTCGCGCGAAAAGCGGTGGAACTCCTCATCGCCCTCAATGCCGCCACGATCAATATCCATATGTATCCACCCACCAGTGACATGATCGCCGCTTCCGTGGAGACGGCCTACGCCCGCATGGATCCCCTCCTGGCTCAAACCGGGAAGCTCACTCTGGGAGAGGCCGACAACCTTCTCCTGATCAACGGGGAAAAGCTGCACGACCGCGACCAGGTAAGGCCGCCCGTCCTCTCTTTCCTGGAGGGTCTCAGGCGCCGGGATATCTACAGCATAACCTTCTCCTCGGGCATGGAGCAGGAAGAGTTTCTGAGATTCCTCTACATAATGGCCAAGGAACCCGAGGAGCTGCGGCAGCTTGGGGGGATGGCCGAGGAGATGGGCCGCCAGGATTGTTACCATATATTGGTGAACGAAAAGCGCTTCGTGTCCGTGGCGGACGACGAGGTCATCACGAGCGAAGCATTGGAGGAAGAGAGGGCCGGGGAGCAACGCTTCCAGGAGGAGGAGCTCCTCCGCCTCAACGAAAAACTCAAGGACGAGAGATTCGTCAACTACGTAACGGGGAAGGAGAGCAGGGAGAAAACGGGCGAAGAGGCTATTCACGATATCATGGGCAATCCTCCCCGCCTCGGCCTCCTGCTCCGCCAGGCCGTAAGGGAGACGGTGGTCGAGGAAGAGGACCCGGAGGCGGCCCTCGACAAGGTATGCGCCACGCTGGAGAGGACCGCGCTTCTACTGCAGGAGCTCGCTGACGAAGAGCTCCAGCGTATGGATACCGAGGAGATCGCCAAGGCAGCAGCCTTCCTGGAACCGTCCGAGCTCAAGGGATACCTGATGCGCGAGAAGCCACGAGCCCTGCAGGAACTGGAGCTGCGCAAGAAGATCCTGGACAGCCTGCGCGAGAACAAGGTCCTCGACCTGCTGGAAAGCACTATCCGCGAGCACGAATCGCTGCAGAGGCTGGTCGATGACCCGGAAGTCGCTTTCGCGCCGGAGCAGGAGTTGCGTTTCGGCACCCTCTCCAGCCTCATCGACGAGATATACCAGGCCTCGGTGGGCAAGCCCTGGGAATCGCGGGTGAGCGACCGCATATTCCAGGCGGATATGTGGAAGAAGATCGTCAACGGCACCACCGAAAAGGGCAATGCCGGCTCGAGCACCCTGGTCTATCAGATCAGCAACATGCTGGTGAACGAAGGCCTGACCCTGGACATAGACGAGCTGACCGCCGACCTGTCCATCGACGAGAATATCCCCCGCCTGATGCAGAAGCTCTACCGGGCCCGCCGTCACGAAACGGTCCTGAAGCTCCTGGAGAACCTCCTGGACAACCTGGAGGATATGAGCCCGGAGATCAGGCTGAAGACGGCAGAAACCCTGAAAAACATACCGGCGGCCCTGGAGATGAGCAGGCGCCTGCAGGAATTCCCGGTAGCCTACGAGATGAAAGACCGCCTGCTGGAGCGCCTCGAGAGGGAACGGGAATTGAACGAGGTCTACACCACTCTGGCCACCTGCCTGTCGAGCCTGGCCCAGACCTTCGTCCTCTCTCAGGACTACGACGCCGCGCTGGATATCATCAATACGTTCTGGCGGCATAACAGCGCCGATGATACGCGCAAACCCGAGCAGAGACGCACCGCCCTCGAGGCCGTGTCAACCGTCGCCAGTCCCGAGGTGCTGGAAAACCTCGCGGACATCCTGCGCGAGGGCGACATACAGACGATCACCGAGGTGGCCGAGATCCTCATCAAGTTCGAGGACAAGTCGGTGCAACCCCTCATCCAGGTACTCAAGGACAGTGAGGATCTCCTGGTGAAGCGCGTGACCTTCGAAGCCCTGGAGAATATCGGCAAGGATGCCATATTGAACCTCATCAATGACCTCGAGAAGTACAACCCGTGGCATATGTACCGCAACATCATCTCCATCCTGGCGGAGATCGGAAACCGCTCCATCATCCAGTCCCTGGCGCGCTTTATCAAGCACCAGAACCCCGAGGTGCGCAGGGAAACCATCAAGGCGCTGTCCAAGATACGCACGCCGGAGACCATCTCCCTGCTGGTCGAGGCCTTAAACGACCGCGACGAACAGGTGCAGAAAGAGGCCTGTATCGGGTTGGGACGCATGCGCGACGTCTCCACCGTTCCGGTACTCGTTGACGTGATCAAGCCACCCCGCAGTTTCAGTAGAGAGCGGCGGCGTACCAACGCCGTCAAAGCCGCAGCATTGTGGGCACTGGGCGAGATCGGCGATTATTCTGCCATACCTTACTGCCGGGTCATACTGCAGAAGCGAGCGCTGTTGCCGTTCTTCGGCAAGGGCAGAGACGACCTGCGCGCAGCCGCGGCCCTTGCCCTGGGCAGGATAGGAAGCGACGAGTGCCGCGACATCCTGCAGCAGTACAACGATGACAGGAGCGACAAGGTACGCCGCGCCACCCTGGAGGCCCTCAAGGGCATCCAGAGAAGAAGGGCGGCCGCCATGATCGAGCGCAAACAGCAGGACCTGGAGGAAGCGAGTATCCAGACCCACCAGATCTGATAGGGCCTCCTATAACACACTTCCGATACCTGCACGTGCAGCTTTCTTCCGGCCCGAGCCTTGGGGTAACGGTCTCGCTCCGTTGATCCTTATTACGCGCCCGGGGCCGAGTACCCCGGCCGATGCATACGGTGACGCACCGAGAGTGCCGCTGTGCCGCGCCCGCAAGGCGCGCGACCGAGGCGTACTCGGAGAGTACGCCTGTGGGAACGGAACGCAGCCCCGCAAGGAGCGGGACAAGCGGTCTGGGGATGCAGCGGTGATCGAATGCCGGCGTATGCATGGGTCGGGGTACTATAGGTAACGGTCCCGCTCCGCTGACACGCTCCGCGGAGACCGACCTGGTAGTTCCCCGGGCTGCCCGTCTGCTCGCGCCCATCCGTTCTTTTCCCCGTAGGGTGTGGGTCAGGTATTGCGTTTCGCCCACCGTATGTCTCTTCTCTCAAAAGGGTTCGTGGCG
>QZKE01000103.1 GCA_003598015.1 Actinomycetota bacterium
CATACTGGTGGTGTTCTCGGTCGAGTTCATCGACCGCAGGCTGAGGGTTGACGATCCGGTCGGCGCCATCTCGGTACACGCCGTAAACGGCATCTGGGGGACCATCGCCGTGGGCCTCTTCGCCCAGGCCTCCTTCGGCGAGGCCAACGGAGTGGCCGCGGTCAACGGCCTTTTCTTCGGGGGCGGCGTGGCACAGCTCGCCAAGCAGCTCCTGGGGGTGGTCTCAGTAGTGTCCTGGGTGGCGGTCACCGCGTTCATCATGTTCTTCGCCCTCAAGAAGACCATCGGCATCAGGGTGGACGAGGAAGGCCAGAAGGTCGGCATGGACATAACCGAACACAACCTGGAGGCCTACCCCGACTTCCAGCCGGCCATCTCCGAGAAGGGAGTGATATAGGATGAAGAAGGTGGAAGCTCTGATCCGCCCCGAGCGGCTGGAGCCGGTCATGGAGGAGCTGCGCAAGCTGGGCTACCCCGGGGTGACCATCACCGAGGTCAAGGGGCACGGCAAGCAGAAGGGTATCACCCACATGTGGAGGGGGGCGGAGTATCGGGTCGAATTCCTGCCCAAGCTCAAGATAGAGGCGGTGATCATCGACGAGGATCTCGGCAGGGTGGTCAACGGCGTGGTCAAGGCGGCACGCACCGGCTCCATCGGCGACGGCAAGGTCTTTATCTACGACGTGGCGGATGCGGTACGCATCCGCACCGGGGAATCCGGCTTCAACGCGATTTAACATGGATTTAACAATGCGGAAAAAGCCGCGAAACACTGGGCAGACATAATCTGGAGCGGGGATGAGCATAATAAAGGTAGGCGTAAGAGAGAAGGAGGAAACACCATGACTACCAAGGATAAAGAATACGTCCTCAAGATGGCCCGGGAGAACGACGTGAGGTTCATCCGCTTGTGGTTCACCGACATCCTGGGCTTCCTCAAGAGCTTCGCCGTCACCATCAGTGAGCTGGAGGAGGCCATGGAGGACGGCATGGGTTTTGACGGATCGTCGATAGAGGGGTACGCGCGCATCGACGAGAGCGACATGATCGCCATGCCCGACCCCGGCACCTTCGCCATCCTGCCCTGGAGGCCGCGGGAGCATAACGCGGTGGGCCGCATGTTCTGCGACGTCTTGAAACCCGGTGGAGAGCCATACGAAAAAGACCCCCGTTACGTCCTGAAGAAGAACCTCAGGAGCGCGGCGGAGCTGGGCTACACATATTACGTCGGGCCCGAGCTGGAGTTCTTCTACTTCAGGGACGCGGCCTCCACGGAGGTCCTGGACCGCGGCGGGTATTTCGACCTGACACCCCTGGACGTAGCCAGCGACATGCGCCGCGACACAGTGCTCGCCCTGGAGGAGCTGGGTATCGGGGTCGAGTACAGCCACCACGAGGTGGGGCCCAGCCAGCACGAGATCGACATGCGCTATACGGACGCCCTGACCATGGCCGACAACGCCATGACCTTCCGCCTGGTAGTCAAGGAGATAGCGCTCCTCAACGGCGTTTACGCCACCTTCATGCCCAAGCCGTTGTTCGGCCATAACGGCAGCGGTATGCACACGCATATGTCCCTCTTCGAAGGAGACAGGAACGCGTTCTACGACCCCGGAGACAACTACCATCTCTCGGAACTGGCGAAGAAATTCATCGCCGGCCTGCTGCATCATGCGCCGGAGATAACCCTGGTCTGCAACCAGTGGGTTAACTCGTACAAGCGCCTGGTGCCGGGATACGAAGCGCCGGTATATCTCTCGTGGGCGGTGCGCAACCGCTCCGACCTGGTGCGGGTGCCGGAGTACAAGCCGGGTAAGGAGAAGGCCACCCGCATCGAGTTCCGCTCGCCCGACCCCGCATGCAACCCCTACCTGGCCTTCGCCTGCATGCTGGCGGCGGGGCTGGAGGGCATCGAGAAAGGCTACGAACTGGCCGATTCCGTCGAGCGCAACGTGTACGAGATGAGCGAGGATGAGCGCAAGGAACTGGGTATAGGGCAACTGCCGGAGGACCTCTGGGAGGCTATCCAGTTAGCGGAGGACAGCGACCTGCTGCGCAAGGCCCTGGGCGACGCCGTCTTCGAGTCCCTCATCGAGAACAAGAAGATCGAATGGGAACGCTATCGCGCCCAGGTCACCGAATGGGAGCTGGAGAGCTACCTGCCGGTTTTGTAAGCTGAGGCTTGGCCCCAGGGCCATGGCGGCGAGGGCGGCGGTAATTATTATTGCGGGAGCCAGATTCGGCATGGTTGACGTCATTGCGAGGACCGCAGCGACGCGGCAATCTTCTCCGGAGGTTGACCGCCGTCCGGATGAGATCGCTTCGCTGGCGGTCGCGATGACGGTGAAAGAGGGCTTGAGATGACGGGAGGTGGGCCTGGTCGTGAGGATCGCACTGGCCCAGATAAACACGGTCGTGGGTGACCTGGACGGCAACCGAGACCACATCCTGGCGACATTGCACGAGGCGGAAGAAGGGGGGGCCGACCTGGCATGCTTCCCCGAGCTGTCCCTGTGCGGTTATCCGCCCGAGGACTTGCTGCTGAAGAAGGATTTTCTGGCCGCATGTTCGGAATCCCTCGAGATACTGGCGCGCGAGGTGGGAGATACCGCCGTCCTGGTGGGCATACCCTACCTGGCGGAGGATATCTTCAACGCGGCTGCCATCATCCACCGCGGAAAGGTTACGGCCGTCTACCGTAAAAGCTTCCTGCCCAACTACGGCGTTTTCGACGAGAACCGTTATTTCGCAGCCGGGGAAGAGGGACTAGTGGTGAAGGTCGCCGGCGTGCGCGTGGGGATAACTGTGTGCGAGGACATCTGGTATGCGGGGGGGCCGGTGGAAGCGGAGGTAGCCCGTGGCGGCGCCGAGGTGGTGGTCAATATCTCCTCCTCTCCCTACCATCGTGGAAAATGCGGGATCAGGGAGAGCCTCCTGCAGTCACGGGCGGCTGACAGCATGGCCATTATCGCTTACGTCAACTGCGTGGGAGGCCAGGACGAACTCGTCTTCGATGGGGGCTCCATGATCCTGCACCCCAGGCGCGGCAAGCTGGCCGCTTCCCCATACTTCGTGGAGCACATCCTCTACTGCGACGTGGACACCACCGGGTTGTGGGCCCAGAAGATGACCAGGCCCATACATAGATATATGCGTCAGGGCGCTCTCCGCAGACCGGTGCGGGTCTTAGAGCTGGACGGACAACGGGGTCCGTCACAAGGAGAGCGCCCCCATCTTCCCATACAAGACATCAAGGAACTCGCGCAAGAGGAGGAGGTCCTGCAGGCGCTTCTCCTGGGGTTGCGCGACTACGTGCGTAAGAACGGCTTTACGGACGTGATGTTCGGTCTCTCAGGGGGTATCGACTCCGCCCTTACCGCCGCCCTCGCCGCCATGGCCCTGGGGCCTGAGCACGTGCACGGCGTTTTCCTCCCCTCGAGGTTCACCTCGCAGGTATCCGGGGAGGGTACGCTTTCCCTGGTGAAAGCCCTGGGGATATCGCTGGAGACCTACGATATCGACGGGATACTCGAATCATACCTCGGCCAGGTGAACGCCTCGTTGCAGGGTCCCGGAAGGGACGTAGCCCTGGAGAACCTGCAGGCGCGCATCCGGGGCAATGTCCTTATGAACATCTCCAACAGCCGGGGCTGGCTGGTGCTGGCCACCGGTAACAAGAGCGAGCTCTCCATGGGTTACTGCACCCTGTACGGGGATATGGCGGGAGGCTACGCGGTCATCAAGGACCTGCTGAAGAGCGAGGTCTACCGCCTCTCACGCTTCGTCAACGAGCGCGAGGGCAGGGAGGTCATCCCTTCCATCATCCTGGAGAGGGAGCCGTCGGCCGAGCTGCGGGAGGGCCAGAAAGACAGCGATTCCCTCCCCCCCTACGAGGTGCTCGATCCCATCCTCGAGGATTACATAGAGAACGGCCTCACCCTGGACGAGATGGCGGGCAGGGGCTACGACCGTGAGCTGGTCGAGGACGTGGTACGGCGCGTGGACGCCAACGAATACAAGCGGCGGCAGGCTCCGGTAGGCATCAAGATCAGCCCGCGCGCCTTCGGCCGTGACTGGCGGCTGCCCATCTCCGTCCATCGCAATCGCGGCTCTTGAACGAAGGCCGCGCGGGAACGCGATTTACACCTGCCGCCGGGCACACATATAATCGCTTTGTACATGCGCATGGGCTGCTTCGACACATGGGGGCGATGGTATGGCCATGGAGGATGACCTGGAAGAGGTCGCGATCTTTATCCAGACGGGGGAACGCCTGGCGGAGAAATACAAGCCGTCCGATTCGCATGACTTGAACGCTCCCATATCGGACCTCACCTTCATGTCCCTCTTCACCTCGTGGAGGGGCAGGGCGTTGAAGTTCGTGCACCTGCAGACCGGAGCCAACAGCGAGTACGCGCAGGCATTCTCCAGGAACTGCAGCGCTGCGGGCAGCTACGGCGACATCATCGCGGGCCTGACGGAACTGGAGAGGGTCAAGCAGGGCATCATGGGCGGACTCTTCGAGCGCAAGGGCCTGGGCCTCTTTTTCTAGGGTTCTTCTCCGGAGAGTGTGCCCGGAGAAGAACCTCTTCTAACCATGCGCCAGTTGACTGCCGCAGTTCTCTCTTAGCAGGTACATCTTGATGCCCGGTATCAGGGCCAGCCATATGTGTCTGGCAGCCAGTCTATCCGCCAGAACCATAAAGAAGGACCAATAGACGATATAATAGACGGCGAAAACAAAGGGTACGTAGAGGTCGATCTCCACCTTGTAAGCAGCCATAGCCCTATCCTCCCCCGGCAACCCTGCGCATTACCCGATCCACATGGGGGGCCGGGATGCCGCTTTTATCCAATACCACAGATAACCGACAGCCTCCATGGCGGAAAACCGCCTGTCCCCTGCCCGGCTCCGATTATCTGTCTTGCTTCCGTGGCCCGGTCTTATCCTCCGGAGGCTTTTCATCGGGCGGGGGAGGGACGGGGACGGTCCCGGATGCCGGTTCCTCCGGCGGCTCCCAGGCGGATTCCCCTCCGCCCGTACCCACCTCCGCTGCGGCGAAACCGCCACCCCGGCCGGAGATGGAGCCCATGATCTGGGCTGCCAGCCCCTCCAGGACGCCGCCGTTCCCGCCGCCGGCCACCAGGATCTGGGGCACGAAGGACACACCGCTCTTGGAGAGGGCGTCTACGGAGTTTACCAGGGCGGTTGGACCCTGGCCCAGGGCGGCCACCTGTGCCTTATAGGCTTTGGCGCGGGCCATCCCCACCGCCTCGACCTCGGCTCCCATGGCTGCGCCGGTCTCCCGGATATAGAAGGCTTCGCCGTCGGCCTCGGCCTTGCGGGCGTTGGCGTTGTTTGACTTGATGTCCACTCCCACCTTGGATTTGGCCAGTTCCGCCTGCATGTCCGCGGTGCCTTTGGCCTGTTCCGTCTCGATGCGCTGGGTCTGGGCGTCTTTCTGTCTCTGGAAAGTCTCTATCTCCTGGCGGGCGATCTCCCGCTCGGTGAGCACGCGCACCAGGTCGGGCGGGAAGACGACGTCCTGGATGTAGACCCCCCTGGTCTCCACCTGGTAGTCATCCAGTTTCTCCCGGATGTGGTCGAAAGCCTCCTCCTGCACCCGCTGGCGCGTCTCGATGAACTGTACCGCCTGCATGGACTGCAGCTTGTCCCGGAAGTGGTTGCCCACCGCCGCCTGCAGTACCTCGTTCACCAGGTTCTGCATGGTGCCCACCATGGAGATGACCTTGGGAGCCCTGGTGTCGGGGACGTGGATCTGCACCTGCAGGTCGATGGCGAAGATGAAGCCCTCACGTGACTTGGCCACGATCTGCTTCAGTTGCCGGTCCAGCAGGTGGGCCTCGGAACTCGCTTCGGCCCAGTTGAGGGTGAGGATGGCGGTGGGGACTACCTCCGCCTGGTAGACGCGGGGGTTTATGGGGTACTTGCCCGTGCGCAGGGGCTCCTGCCAGATACCGCGGTGGCCGGGCCGCACCAGCGAGCCGAACTTGAACTCCACGCCGGAGGTGTCCACGGTGGAGAGCCCCACGTAGGCCTTGATCACCGCCACCTGCCCTTGCTCCACCACCAGCATGGGCACCAGCTCCACGCCCACCAGGAAGGGGTTGAGGGCGTAGGCGCCGTAGAGCAGCGGGTCGTGCTGCAGGCCGATCTTCCCCCCGTTATCCAGGAAGGCCTGGAAGTCCTGGTAGTTGTTGTGCAGGATGCTCTTGCTGCCCAGCAGAGCCTCGATGAGCTCCAGGTCGCTCACTCCCTGCTGCTCCATCTCGGCGATGTCGCTGAAAGCGCCCAGGCGGCTGGCGATGGCGCCAGAGGGCAGGGGGTCTCCCTCGTAGGTGGTGACGATACCCACCATGTCTATGAGGTGCTCGCCGTCGGCGCTGGGTTGCGGCGAGATGCGCACCAGGTCCAGGTGGGCGTCCATGAGGCCGAAGGAGGCGGGGTAGAGCCTGCCGTCCTGGCCCGCAAGCTCCTTGAGCTCCGGCGATACGGGCAGTCCGTATACCTGGTTCTTGGTGATGATCAGGAAGGCCACGGGATGAATGGGGACCATGGACCCCGGGGGGAGGACGGGGCGCTGCACGCCCTTCTGCCCGCCGTTGGCGATAAAGGTGTCAAGGTTGGTGAAATTGGCGAAGGCCTCCGTGTAGACGGCCGACTTCGCGCCGATGGGGAGCGGTGCCCCGAACTGTGCGATGACCACGCCGATCTCACCTGCGGGCACCTGTACCCAGGGGAACTTGTCCACCTTGAACAGGATCCAGAACTTGAAACGCAGGCCGGGCATGAGCAGCTCCGCCTGGTATCCCGCCTCGCCGCGGAAGGCGATAGGATTGTCCTCCGTAAGCTTCTTGAAGGAGAAGCGCTTGGTCACCAACCCAACCTGGGTGGGGCCTATACGGCGCAGGGAAGGCAGGATGAGGATGATGAGAAGCGCGAGGATGATAAGAGCGATCCATAAACCCATTGTTGCCACCTCCATAAACAGCGGGATATCTAGCCCTGTAGCCGACCTGGGATGTGAGCCTAGTTTAACATGCATGCAGGATGCTCGCTATCGGCGAAGGGGTGGATGCGGGCCCGGCACGTTCCTGCCCGAATACCGGGGTGAGCAGGCGCTCCCGCCCGGTGCCAAGTACTCCGGTTCGTAGATACGGTAACGTATCGAGAGCGTATTTACGGATCGGGGTACTAAGGGCCGGCTCCCGAGATCAACTCCCGGTAGGTCTCACCGGTAGGCGTGAGGGATCGCGCCTGTATATTTATCCATGCCTTGGAGCTGGCCAATTCGTTGACCCAGGTGTAACCCTGTGCCTCCATGTCGGTATCGTATTCAAGATAAGCGAAGAAATATTGCGTCCAGAAGGGGGTCATATACAAGAAGTCCAGATGATGCGAGAGGGCGACCATGGATTCCAGGAAGCTCTCATCGAGGGGTATCCAGAAGCTGTAGGGATCGCGGGCGAATACATCAGCCGCGGCGGCGGGGGTGTGACCCGGCCCCAACTCGGCGAGTGCGGCCTTGTACAACCAGGCTTCTCCCACTGCGAGGTCTTTGCCGCAGGAGCGAGCGGACTCCGCGATCCTCGCTGTCTTGTCAACCAGGAAGTCCTGCTGGATGGGATAGATGTGCAGGTCCAGATAGTCGACGTCCGTGTTGCCAGCCAGGCTCTCGAAGTACGCCATGTCATCCCAGGTGCCGGCTCCCGCCCCCATCAGCGTGCTGCCGCGGTCCAACCCGGTCAGGAAGAAATCGACCATCGCCGTCTGGTTCTCCACCGTAAAGTCCAGTCCTGTATTGGCCTGCTGCGTCACGGGCTCGTTTTCGATGGTGTAGTAATCGGGCTTCAGCTCGCTGAGCACCGTCTGTACCATGGCCCTTTTCTCCTGCATGTACCGGTCCAGGGTCAACCCCTCGTAGCTGACGTCGAGTTCACCGAAATCCAGGTCAGGGAAGAGGGTGGTGGTGTCGATGATCACCACGAGGCCCCTGTCCCTTATCTCCGCCACCGCCTTCGTATAGAAATCGAGATATTCCGTCGAGCGGGGAAACGAGAGAGTCAGCAGGGGATAGGCGATGCTGATGTTGACCGCCTTGATCCCCAGGGTCTGGATGCTGTCCAACGTGATCTCGATGGCGTAGAGCGTAGCCGGATTGAGGAGGGCTTCGCCGCGGTTGCTGTTGGCGACGATCAGCTCGGTGCTGAATATTGTATCGCCCTTGCTGCCGTCCCAGTTCGCTTCCAGGTAGCTCGCGGCCTCGCCGAGCTTCAAGTCCAGTTCGTTATAGAGATCCGCATACTTCTCCGGGACCTCTATCCCCGCGGCCGCTTCTTCCCCCGCTTCCTCCTTTAATCCCTGCTGGCTCTCGCCGCATCCGGCGGCGATGACCAGGGTGAGGACGATCGCGAGAAAGACGGTGGCAATCCTTCTTGGCATGGCGGCACCTTTCTTCCGTCTCCTGCCGCTCGGGAGCCGGCACACCACCCGCTACGCATGCGCCTACTTCTTGCGCACCGGGAACTGCAGCTCGGTGAGGAGGTCCTCCTCGTTGCGGGTGATGATGAGATCGTTGTGGAAGATGGCGACCCCGGGACCCATGAGCTCGTAGCCGTTGTCGCCGATCCAGCGCATGAGCTTGAGCTGGGAGTCCTGGACTCCCGAATGGGGCCCCTTGTGCACCAGGAAGGCCACCTCCTGGGCGGGTACGCTCTTCACGCCGGCCTCTCCGGTCTCGGCCATCTCCTTGATCTCCTGTGGTGGCTCCAGCGGTTTCATCTCTCTTCCTCCTCTTCAAGTATCGCCTGCGGCTGTAAAGGATTCGTTAAGAAACAATTATAAAGGTTGGTCCATTTTCAAGCCGCCCTGGCGCACTTATAGATGACCATCATCGCTGCAGTTTTCTCTGATCACAAATAAAAAGATCGTGTTTACAGGAAGAGGACCGGGTGTATCCTACAGCAGGTGATAAAGGAGCCACGCCCGGGCATAGCCTATATAAAAACCCCTGCCCGGGAACCGGGGGTTGGTATGAAGCGCCTGCATCTGCGATGCCCTTTGCCCGGGGAACCAGGTTTTCCGCGCAGCGGAAAACCGTGTTGCGAGGAGCGAAGCGACGCGGCAATCTCGATTGATAATCCCATTTCGGTTGATTGTGAAGGTATCGCAGCGAGCGCGCGCAAGTCGAGTTGAGGTTTCTTCCTCCTATCCCGTGTATTGCGCGCCGAGCGAGAACGTTACCATGGTACCCTGGCCCTAAAATACGCTGGCATTCGATCACCGCTGCACCGCATTGTTTCCGTCCCGGAGAAACGTGACGCTCAAGCGAGGTTGCCTCGTCGCGGACTCCTCGCAATACGCCTCGTCGCAGACGACTCGGCTAGCCCGGGTACCTCAGTGCAGAGATTCCAGGAAGGCCTCCAGGCGCGTGGAGATCTGGCCTTCCTGGTATTCCCGTTCGTCCACGCAGTCCCCGTCCAGGATAAGGGTGGGAATGCCCTTTTCCTGCAGGGCTCGCTTCACCAGCATGGCCCCGCCGCAACTCTGCCGGCATCCCCAGTGGTTGAAATGGATGGCACCATCGATGCGGTATTCCTCGGCCAGGGAGGCGAGGTAGGATGCCCGCCTCTCCACCGGGCCCACCAGGAAATGGCCGCCTATCTTGGCGGCGAGGGAGGTGAAGGGATCCCGCGGATCCATGGGTTCCCAGCAGGAATGGGTGTATTCTTCGCACACCAGGCGTGCGCCGTGGCGCTCGATGGTGTCGAAAAGGCCCTGAGAATACCACGGTTTGAGGTGCATCCACATCAGCCTTATGGCGTCTCCGCCCGCACACCCCCGCTGCCTCAGCTCCTCGGCCAGGAGGCGGTAGTAATCTCTCCCCGCACGCGAACCCATGCTGCCGGCCAGGACGCTGATGCCACCCATGGCGTCCTTGCCGTCCAGAGTGCAATCGTCGCGCTTGCGTATCTCCTCGACCTCCCGCAGGTGAGTAAGGGCCTGATTGGAGAGGTCGATGGCCTCGGCCAGGCCTTTCATCGTGCGCGAGCCGCTGTATCCGGAGAGCACGGCCATGACTTCCGCCGCTTCCTCGAGCTGCGCGGCCAACAGGGATCGCTCTCCATCACGTCCAGGTAGAGGGATGTCGATGACCATCTCTGGAGAGCCGTAGATATCGGAAGCATAAGCGAAGGACAGCGGAGCCGAATCGCAGGGGTAGTTGACGGCGAGCAGCAAGTCCGGACGGGGCATGAATCCGTCGACCGCGCAGCCCAGCATGCAGCGGTGATATGAGCATGCGTCCTGGGAGAAGCCCACCTCCGTTGCACGGTCGATGAAACGGGGCGCCAAGCCCGCCGAGGCCACCACCGCCGCGGCCATCTCGGGATAAAAGGGAGTGCAGCCCAGTCCAATGACCAGTTCGCAGGGGACCAGGAGATTGCACCAGACAACGGGACCGCGCCCCAGGTAGGCGTCACGACTGCTCTTGAGGAAATAGGCGAGGGATACGCGGTCGGCCTTCCACTGCGGGCGGTTCAGGGGGGAACGGGCCAGGCTCTCCGCCGCCTTCCAGAATACCTTGGAGTGTACCGTTGAAGGGGTGAGCCGGTCTATAAAAAGGTCCCTGACGTCCTCGACCAGGCCCATGTCGTACCTCCTTCAAGCCCTCTTATCTCACAGCATCTCCAGGAAAGCCTCCACGCGCGTGAGCAGTTGCCCCACGTGCCCGTCGGCGTAATCGCTCTCCAGGCGCAGCAGAGGGATGCCCTCGCGTTGCAGTCTCTTCTGTATGCGCGGAAAATCGTACAGGTAGGAATCGCAGAATTTCAACGACGCGTAGATAACCCCCTTCGCGCCCACCGCTTCAACGCTCTCCACCAGCAGGTCCTGGCGGCGATCGGCTTCGGACATCCTGGCGCAGGGATGGCGGTCCAGGTAGCTGTGGGCCAGGGATGCCAGAATACCGTCCAGGTCGTCTCCCCGGGGGAGGGTGGAGGAGGAGAAAGCGCGGTCGCCGTTGCAGAGGTCGATCCAGGCCACGCGCGCGCCGGCGCGGTCCAGGCTGCGCACCAGGCCGGCGGGGTTGAGCAGGTTCCCGGTAAGCAGCACGGGAACGCCGCGTTCGCCGCCGCCCCCCGCCGCTGCCGGCAGGGTGGCGTGCAGGGGCAGGGTATGCGACGCCATGGCCAGGCGCAGGCGCGCCTCTCCGTACACTCCCTCGGCGGCGCTGACATAGGCAAGCCGGCGTTCCTCCCTCTCGCGCGCGGCCTCTACCAGGTCGTGAGCGGTCACTTCCCTCCCCCATGCGCCCGCAAGTTCCCGTACGAGGTTGCGGTATTCACACGCAAGCAACTCTTCGCTCCCGCTCCCCGTGTTGCGCGGCAGATCCACGAGATAGACGAAATCATCCCGGAAGCGGTCCCTCCAGGCGTCGTAGAGACGGCGCATGCCGTCGCAGGAGTTGACGAATACGGCGTGGTGAGGCCCGTTCTCGGCGATGGCCACCGCCAGGCAGGCGCGTACATAGGGGCAGATGGCCGGGTGGAGGAAGATGTCGGCGGACTCGAGGGATGCAGGATCCCCGAAGCGCCGCTCGGGGGTGAGACCCGCTGCATCCAGTATCTCCAGCGGCGTGTAGGTACAGAACCAGGCTACGTTGTTATCTTCGCGCATGCTCCCGTCCCCGTCTCCTTCCCGGTGCTCCCCCACCGCATGCTTCGTGATCCGCGACCCGGATCATGCTGCGCGAGGCTCCGACCATATACCCTGATACGCGGCCCTCGCGCCGCGGGTCCATGATGGCCATCAAGGCCACCTACATTCTAGCGGTATATTTTCAGTGTTGCGGGTATATTATAGAAAACCGCTTCTGCGGTTTGGTTACTGGCCACCTGCGAGAGAAGGAGGAACGGAGGAATGGACAAGTACGAATGCACCATCTGCGGCTATATCTACGATCCGGACAAAGGCGATCCCGAGGGCGGCATAGAGCCGGGGACTTCCTTCGAGGATCTACCAGACGATTGGGTCTGCCCGCAGTGCGGCGCGGATAAGGACATGTTCGAGAAGATCTAGGAGGACCACATGCTGCCGGTGAAGATAGGCGGGGGTGTGCATTGGATCGGGGCGCTCGATCCACAACTCCGCGTTTTCGACATCATCATGAAGGCGGACCACGGCACCACCTACAACGCATACCTCATCACCGGTGGAGATAAGGTCGCGGTGGTGGACACGGTCAAGGCTCCCTTCTACGAGGAGTACATAGACAACATCCGCTCCCTGGTGGATCCCGAGGATATCGCCTACGTGGTAGTGAACCATACCGAACCCGACCACTCGGGGTCACTGGCGCGATTCCTCGAGGATGCCCCCAACGCCAGGGTGGTGTGCGACCGCCAGTGCAAGAACTTCGTGAAAAACATCCTCAACCGCGACGTGGATCCCATGCTGGTGCAGGACGGCGACACCCTCGACCTGGGTGGGGGCATAGAGCTGAGTTTCGTGCATGCCCCCTTCCTGCACTGGCCGGACACCATGTTCACTTATCTCAGAAAGGAAGGCATCCTCTTCCCCTGCGATTTTCTCGGGGCGCATTACTGCGACGACCGCCTCTTCGACGATCTTATCGACGATTATCATTACGCCTTCGAGTATTACTACCTGGTGATCTTCCGCCCCTTCAAGAAATACGTCCTGGAGGCCATCGCTAAGATCAAGGACCTGGATATCAAGGTCATCTGTCCCAGCCACGGCCCCATGCTGCGCGCGGATCCCTGGGCTTGCGTGGAGAAGTACCGGGAGTGGAGCTCGGTGCCCGTTCCGGATGATCAGAAAACGTTGCTGGTCTTCTATGCCAGCGCCTATGGCAATACCGCCATGCTGGCCGAGAGGATCGCGGAGGGTGCCCGCTCCGAGGGGGCGAAAGCCTTGGTCATGGATGCGGCCGCGACCGAGCTGGGGGTGATGATCGACCGCATCGAGGCCGCGGACGGCATCGCGGTGGGATCCGCCACCATCAATGCCGACGCGGTGGAGCCGGTATGGTATCTCCTCTCCCACCTGGCGACCCTCGCTCTCAAGGGCAAGGTCGGGGCGGCGTTCGGCTCCTTCGGCTGGAGCGGGGAGGCGCCCAAGCTCATAGCGGAGCGGCTCAAAGGGCTCAAGTTCAAGGTCGAGGAGGAGCCTTTCCGCGTCAACCTCGTCCCCACCGAGCAGGATCTGGTGGCGGCAGGGGAATACGGTAAGCGTATCGCAAAGGCGTTATAGGCTTGCTCTTCCTTGTTCTGGTCCCGGGTAATGGGAAATGGGGAACAGATTGAAACGTGGGTGGGAGGTAACGGGAAATGGACTGGGGCAGGGAAGTGGAGGCCAGGGCGGCTGGCCCTGTGAGGTAAGGTCTTGCGTTTTGCCATGCTACGTCTCTGATATCAGCCGGGCCTGGTAGCAAAATGTCAAGACCTGACCCCATTACCCATTACCTGATACCAGCACCCATGTGTAACCGGTGAATGGAATACCCTGCTACTGGCCGTGTACGGAGCAGGTGACGGTGCTGCCCTGAAGCGTGTAGGTGCCTCCGGAAGGGCAGGCCGGCACGCTTTGCAGGTACCCCGGGACGAGCTGCTGTATGGAAGTCGGGTACGTTCCCTCCATGCCGTAATACTGCTGCGCCGCCGCCGCGATCGTCTTGCGGTTGGCCGCGCAGGTAGCCGCCTCGGCCTGTCCCACCGGCCCGCCTCCCCCTGACTCGCCGTCGCTGGGAGAAGTGGCGTCGGCGCCCCCGCCGCAACCGACGAAGACCACGACTAGAAGGATGAGAAGAAGAGATAGGACAAACAAACGTTTCATGCCGGACTCCTTCGTTTGTTGCGCTAACCGTTCGCTATCTATTATCGGTCACATGCAGGCCCGGACTGAACCCTTGCGGCGAGTTAAATGAGTTTCTTGCGTTGCCGCCCGGGCGGGGTAGGGGAAGGGGTGTTTACAGTCCCCCGGTATCCATTTCGCGGATGGCGCGGATGACCATCTTCTTGGCGATCTGGTTCATGATGCTGGGCGGATTCTCCAGTATGGCTGTGCGCCAGGCGTCCAGGGGGCTGTCCACTTCTTTAAACGCCTCGTAGAGCGTTTCCTGTAGAAGAGCCATGTTGGGCTCGATATAGATCTCGTATATCTGTTTCTGGGAACCGGAGAGTTCGTCCAGGTCGCTGCTCAGGACATCGCGGAACTCCTGTTTGATCCGCTTACCGCGGTTCCTCGCGTAATAGTCGTTTAATTCCTTGAGAAAATCCACCATGTAGATTGGCTTCCTTTTCCTGCCACCCCCGCCTTCCTTTATCATATAGACTTCAGAGCTGAAATCAAACGGCGCTGCGACACCATATGGTATCATTCAGCCAGTATATGAAATCGGATGGTGTGTACACTTGCTTTAGCCAGGGAGGTTGCAATGGGTGACGTCTACGTGGGTCTCATGAAGCGCATGGACGATTTTCCGGCGGGGGCGCTGGAATCAGAGCATCTCCTGGGCATACTCAGGCTGATCTTCGACGAGGAGGAAGCGGAGCTGGCCATTGACCTCCCCTCCAGCCTCGAGGAGCTGAGCTCCATCGCGGAGAGAACCGGCCGGGACCCGCAGGATCTCTACGGGATACTCGAGGGCATGGCTGACAAGGGCCTGGTTTTCGCGAGGGAAAAGCAGGGGAAGAGATATTACAACCTCCTGCCCCTGGTGCCGGGCATTTTCGAGATGCAGTTCATGAAAGGGGAGACCACTCCGCAGAAGAGGAGGATCGCCGAGCTCTTCGATGCGTACTATTACGAGGGATGGGGCGAGACCAGCTGGTCGTCCAAGACGGCACTGGCACGGGTGATGGTGGTGGAGGAGGAGATCCCCCGCAGCGAGGAGGTCCTACCCTACGAAAAGGTGAGCGAGTTCATAAAGGACTCCACCTACATGGCCCTGACCACCTGCTTCTGCCGCCACGAGACCGAGTTGCTGGGTAAGTCATGCGGGGCACCCAAGGACGTATGCATGTGCTTCGGGCCCTTCGCGGAGTTCCTGGTGGAGAGGGGATTCGCGCAGAAGGCATCACGCCGGGAGATGCTGGACGCGTTGGACCGCGCGGAGAAGGCGGGCCTGGTGCATATCACCGACAATATCCAGGAGAAGATCAACTTCATCTGTAACTGCTGCGGCTGCTGCTGCGGTTTCCTGGGCACCATGACCAGGCTGAACATTGCCGGCGCGGTGGCCGCGTCACGCTACCTGGCGGGCGTGGACCCGGACCTCTGTGACGGATGCGAGACCTGCGTGGACGTCTGCCAGATGAAAGCCCTAACCATGCAGGACGATCTGGCCGTCATCGACGAGGTCAAGTGCATCGGCTGCGGCCTGTGCGTCTCCAGTTGCCCTTCCGAGGCCATGTCCATGAGGGCTCGCGAGGGATGGGCGGAGCCGGCGGCCAACCTCGTGGAGCTCGGTGCCGCCTTCCTCAAGGAGCGCGGAAAGCTCTAGAATCCGCCGGCGGCCAGCATCATGGAGCTCGGCGTCATTTTCCGCAGCGCGGCAAGCTGTGAGGCTCTTGGAAAGTATGCATCAACGTTCCTTAGTCGCAAGGTAGTGGGAGATCAGAGCGTTAGTATCATATCGCGGCTCGCTGTATGCCCCGCAGGGTAGGGTGAGGTCTTGCGTTTTACGGTTCTACCATTTCGAGCATCGGCCAAGCCGGGCACAAGACTGCAAGACCTGACCTTATTTCCCATTACCTGAGCCCGACGATGAATAGAGGGCGAGGAGGATCTCCCATGAATCATCGACAAATGAAAACCGTCGCAATAACCGGGGCCGCCTCTGGGCTGGGCAGGGCTTTCGCCCTGGCCTGGGCGGAGAAAGGTTGGAGGGTAGGAATACTCGACATCGATATGGAAGGTGCCAGCGAGACCCGGGAGATGGTGCGGGAAGCGGGCGGAGAGGGCGAGGCGCTGCGCTGCGACGTGAGCAGTCTTGACGGTGTGCGGGCGGCCGCGGACCACCTCTACGGCCTCTGGGGCGGAGTAGGAGTGCTAGTCAACAACGCGGGAGTAGGCGGCGGCGGGGCGGTGGGGGAGATACCCATCGAGGACTGGGAGAAGGTGGTGGGGATCGACCTGTGGGGCGTGGTCAACGGATGTCACGTATTCATCCCGCGCATGAAGGAGCAGGGCGGCGGGCATATCGTGAACGTCTCCTCCCTGGCCGGCCTCATATCCGCTCCGAAGACCGCTCCCTACAACGTGTCCAAGGCGGCGGTGGTCGCCCTCACCCAGACCCTCAAGACGGAGCTGGCCTCCGCGGGCATCGGCGTGACCGTGGTCTGCCCGCCGGTGGTGAAGACGAACATACTCGAGAACACCCTGGATATGGCGGGCGAGATCGACTACGATATCGCCGCCGAGATGGAGCTGATACGCACGGCCATGGACGCTTCCCGTATAACCCCGCAGGATGTGGCCGCGATGACGGTGAGAGCCGTGGAGAGGAACCGCCTCTACGTCATCCCAGGCATCCCTCTCCGCCTCAGCTGGCTCAACGCGAGGCTTTCACCGTCACTTTTCTACGGGCTTTCCGCTTTGCTGGCCAGGCGCGGGCTGCACGAGCCCGTGTACAGGTTCCTGGCCAGGAGGGGCTGGATCTGACTGCGCCTCAAGTCCTTTCGCTGTTAGCCATCGTCGGTCTTCCCCAGTGGTTCAACCACCTCTACACTCCCGTCGATCAGAGCTTGTTTCTGCGCACGGCTCCACCTTTTTATCTCCATCTCCCGCCTCATGGCCGACCCTTTTGCCGCATGGACCTCGGAGTAGACGAGTTCCACCGGCCGCCTGCCGGAAGTGTATTTCGCAGCCTTCCCTTTGTTGTGCTCCTCCAGGCGTTGCACGATATCGCGCGTATACCCGGTGTAATAGGTGTTGTCGGAGCAACGCAGGATATATACGTAGAAGGCCAACTCAGCACCTCGGGAAAGACCACGGGAGTCCTTCGACCCACTCCATTCGCTCAGGACACTATGCGCTCGCCCCTGCATGAAGGGCAGAATTACCGGCATGCTATGTGCGAGCCCGGGAAAGCCTGCTTTCCCGGGCGAGCCTGCTGGTGGAGCCGATGGGATTTGAACCCACGACCTCTGCCGTGCGAAGGCAGCGCTCTCCCACTGAGCTACGGCCCCGTATATGCACGGCTATTCTATCAAACTCGCTTACGCCCTTCCATTTCGCAACCGCGTGCGGCTCCGTGTCGTCATATCATTGAATGCTCTGTGGCCCGGGATATATGCTAGGTTCTGGAAGCCGATGTATGGTTAGAGGTGGATGTTGTTACGGCGTGTGAGACGAGGAAGAACATGAAGAGATGCGGGTATGCGTTTCCCTTGCTCCTTATCGCCTTGCTGATGGCGGTAGCGGCATTCTTCCCGTCATGCAGCGAAATGAAGAGCACGGGTCCTCGGGAAACCGTAGAGAACGGCGGGGAAGAGGAAGTCGCGGGCGGTTTCTCCTTCCTGGTCTGCGGCGACCCGCATGGACGCACCGATCTGCTCGCCGAGATCGTCGGCCAGGCGAGGGAGGACGAGTTCCTGGTCGTCGCGGGAGACCTCACCACCGGAAAGGGCTTGCAGGAGATGCAGGCGATGAAGGATTACCTGGACTCTACGGGCATCACATATTACACCGTTCCGGGGGATAACGACATGCCCAGGGGCGACGGCTCCGCATACCAGGCCGTCTTCGGGCCCGATTATTATTCCGTGGACATCCCCGGCGCCCACCTGGTCTTCCTGGACGATGCAGTGCAGGGGGTGGGATGCCCGGACGAAGAGCTCGCCTGGCTGCGCGAGGACCTGGCGGGAGTGGAGGAGGGGGAGCTAATCCTGGCCTTCGCCCACGTGCCCCCGGGCGCGCCCGTCGATATGGGCAAGAGCGGTTTCGTGGAGCGGGAGACGGAGAGCAGCCGCGCCATGCAGGACATGCTCGCGGAGGCGGGAGCCCCCGTCATCTACTGCGGCCATTTGCATGCTTACATGCTCTACAGCTCCGGGCCGCCTCGCGTGGTGGTGACCGGAGGCGCCGGCGGCAACCCCCACCTCTCGGAGCAATCTGGTGGTTACCATCACTTTCTACGCGTGACCGTAAGCGGCGGCGAGGTGAGCGAGGAAGTGATCCGCCTCCGATGATCAGGGGTCAGGTCTTTCATTTTGCATACCCGAGTACCTTGTCCCCGCCGTTCCCGGGCAGCGGGAGACTGTGTGATGCTACGCGCAAACGCACGGTTCGTTGATCCTGGTCGCCGTGGAAGTCGGCCGGCGCATAGGCGATTCTTCTCGGGCGTCAGGCCTTGCAAGCGGCTTTTTCTACCCACGCGTGATTTTCAGGTAATGGGAACTTAAGAATGCTTCACGGGCGTCAGGCCTTGCAAGCGGCTTTTTCTACCCACGCGTGATTTTCAGGTAATGGGAACTGGGGTCAGGCCTGGACATTCGGAAATATCCAGGCACTTACCCCAAAAAGGGGAAGACCCCGTTGGGGGGAACGGGGTCTTTACTTGGCAGCTAGTTTGCTTGCTTGCACCCATTGAGGGAAATTGCCGGTAAACTCATGGGGGATACCTAGCTACCTCAATAATATACTCGGTACGAGACGCTCCGGCCTTTAATGGTTTTTCGCTTTTCCCGAGGTCGCCTAAAGTCCCAGCATATCACGGAGGGCGGATGCCTGGCGGCGCGACACCGGGACCCGGCTCTCCTGGTCGTCTCTGAGGGTCACGATAAGGCTGTTGCGGGATAGCTTGATGATCTGGTTTACCTTCTTCAGGTTGACGATGAAGCTGCGGTGTGTACGGAAGAACGTCTTCCTGTCCAGGACCTTCTCGAGCTCGGAGAGGCTGTAAGTGGTCAGATAGCTCTCGGAGGCCGTATGCAGGTTGGCGTACTCGTGCTTGGTGTCGATGAAGAATATCTCCTCGATGGGGATGAGCTTGATGGTATCCCCCTTCTGTACGGGGATCTGCTCCAGGCGCACCGTCTCCTTTTCCGCTTCCTTGCCTATGCGCTGAGCCCTGCCGACGCGGTCGAGGATCACCTTGACCCGTGCGGCCAGTTCCAGGGGGCTGAAGGGTTTGGGCACGTAATCGTCTGCGCCCCCGCGCAGCCCGATGACCTTGGACTGCTCGTCGTCGATGGCCGTGAGCATGATCACGGGTATGTCCCTGGTAGTGTCCTCGGACTTCAGTTGCATGAGCACCTGCCAACCGTCCATCTTGGGCATCATCACGTCGAGGATGATGAGATCCGGAGATGTCTCCGTGACCATCTTCAAGCCCTCCTCGCCGTCCGCTGCGAGAAAAACGTCGTAGTTGTCCAGCTTGAGGTTGAGCTCCACCACGTTGGAGATGGCAGGGTCATCCTCGATGAGCAATATGCGGTATTTCCCTTCCTTTTGCTCCGCCATGGTCTCGATCGACAACTTTCTTTTATCGCGTATGGTTATTAACCCGTATCAATAGAGGTTTCGTCATCGCGTCCCTTCTCCTTGATACGAAAATGAACGATATCGTTCATCAGCGGTGACACTCCGTAACCTGGCGGTTCTGGATCGTGGCTTTTCATGTGCTTTGCGCCGTCTTCTCGTAGGATCGCCACGTCGCCGCGCTACTCACGATGACTCCAATGTTTGATGAGATCGCCACGTCGCCGCGCTCCTCGCGATGACTCCCCGGAATCGGACGCTTCCGGGGAGTCACTTCGTCCTTCTGTCGATGAAATAGGTGCTGCCCGGAATGGACTTGGCGTAGTTCAGGGTCTCCTTTGCTATCTCGCCCACCTCCCAGTGGGTTGTGATTCGCCTCCTGTAATTGCTGGCTATACCGATGCTCAAGGTGATAATGGGTATGTAGTTATCCCTTCCCAGGCGGTCAATGAAAATGGAGAAACCGCGCTTTAGGTCCTCCTCCCGATAGAGCGAGCGGATCTCCTCATCGAATCGTGAGATGATCTGTTCGGCTATGGTGCCGGCCTTCTCGGGCGAGGTGATGACCACGAAGTCGTCGCTGCCCCCATGCCCGATGAAATCGTCGATGTTGCCGATCCTCTTCACGGCATCATCCACGATGGATGAAAGCAGCCGGATTGCTTTATCTCCCGTGGGGAAGCCGTAGATATCGTTGAAAGGCTTGAAATTGTCCATGTCGATATAGAGGGTGGCGAAGAGGACGTTCTTGGATATACGCCGTTTCGTCTCGGCCTCGATGGATATGCTGCCGGGCAGGCCGGTGAGGGGGCTGACGTCACGCTTCTGCCGTGCCCGGATGAGGTTGATGGTGATGCGCGCCACCAGGTCCGAGAAATCGAAGGGCTTGGTGATGAAATCATCCGCTCCGGCCTCGATGCTGGCCACCTTGTCCTGCGCCTGCGTCCTGGCCGAGAGCATGACCACCGGTATCTGGTTGGTCCTGCCGTCCGACTTCAGGCGGCGGCAAACCTCCAGGCCGTCCAGCTCGGGCATCATGATATCACAGAGAATGAGGTCCGGGTTCAGCTCCTGCACCAGCCGCAGCGCCTCATCGCCCTCCCGTGAGGTTATCACCTCGTACCCTTCGACCTCGAGGTTGAACTTGATGATATCCAGGATATTGCGTTCGTCGTCAACGACCAGGACCTTGATGGGTATATCTCCAGTCCTTTCCATGTCGGCTCCTTTTTACTCTACCTCTCCCCCTTGCGCAGGAGAACCACACGAATCGCCTCCGTGACCGGCACGGGAGGAAAGGGGGACAGTGAAGTGGAAAGAACTCCCCTCTCCGAGTTCGCTCTCGGCCCAGATTACTCCAGCATGCGCCTCCACGATGCTCTTACTGACGTATAGCCCGAGTCCGGTCCCGTATATCTCGCGCGTGGCGCGGTTATCCACACGGTGAAACTTTTCGAAGATATGGGGCAGATGTTCATGCGGTATTCCGACCCCCGAATCCTTCACGCTGCATTTCACACTGCGCGATTGTGCCGTAAGGGTCAGGATGATCTCACCCCCGGAGGGGGAGTATTTCGCCGCATTATCCACGAGGTTAACGAAAACCTGTTCTATTTTGTCTGGATCGGCGTATACCGGGTCGATGCTCTCCGGGCTGTTGAGCCTGATAGCGTGGTTGGGGAACTGGGATTGCAGCTTGCCGATGATTATACGCACCAGTTTGGAGAGGTCGAAGTCGCGCTTCTTCAGTTCCAACCTTCCGGACTCGATGCGGGATACATCCAGGATGTCCGATACGAGCCTGGTGAGGCGGTCCGTTTCCTCCTCGATCACCTGCAGGAATTCCTGGCGGGTGTTCTCCTCGAACTCCACGTCCCGCCGGCGCAGGGTTGCGGTATAAGCCTTGATGGAGGTGAGGGGAGTACGCAGTTCGTGGGAGACCGTGGACACGAAATCGGATTTCGCCTGCTCCAGTTCGCGCAGGGCGGTGATATCGCGTATGACCGCGATTATGCCGATGCGTTCGCCGGGGCCGGTCTCGATGAGGGAGGTCTCGATCTCCAGGATCCTCCGCTCCGGGAGCCCGAGCTGTATCTCCTCCTCCAGCTCCATACTGGTGTTAAGGCTCTTGAGGAATATATTGGTTAGTTCCGGAAGGGTTATTACGTCCATGACATGGCGGTTGTCCGTCTGGGGAAAAGGAGGAAGGTTCAATATCTGCTCCGCGGCCGAGTTGACCAGGATGATCTTGGCTTCGTTGTTTACGGCTATTACGCCGTCGTTAATGGAGTGCAGCATAGCCTCCATGCGCCTCTGGTCCTCGGTGATCAGGCGATAGAGATTGGAGTTCTCCAGTGCGATGGCGGCCTGGTTCACGAAGAGGCTGAGCAGGCGCAGGTCGTCGTCACCGAAAGCACGGGCGGACGCGGGAGAGGCGACTTCGATCACCCCCTTGGTCACTCCCTGCCAGGTGATGGGCGCGGCGAGGTAGGAAAGGCGGTAGCCAATACCGTCTCCCCATGGTGTCTCACCGGCCGGCTCGATCTCCGTACGCCGCAGCGGCACCTCGCTGGCCGCGGACTCCCCGGGCAGGTATTCGCCCTGGCGATAGGTCATACCCAGCGTTCCGTTGTCCATGCCGTGAACGGCCTTGACCAGGAAGAGCTCCCCCTCGCGCAGGGATAGCACGCCAAGTTCCGCATCTACGAGGTCCACCGCCTTGTCCAGCAGGAACTCCATGAGATTACGGGTATCCACCTCGTCGATGAGTGATCTCCCTACCTCGTAGAGGGCGGTCTGCTCCTCGACGCGGCGCGCAATGAGCAGCATGAGATCGTCACGTATCTCGTCCACCTTGACGCGTTCGGTTATATCCTCGAGGATGACCACCGAGCCGCTGTTGGGCTCGTAACCGGCCTGGATGGGCGATGCGCTGACCGAGAGTATGCGTTCCGGCGTGCCCCGCAGTCGCACCTCCATGTGAGCGTGGGAGGACTCGGCGTCGGAGGCTACGTCCGCCTCCAGATAACCCCAGAGCGCGTCCGTATCCAACAGGTTCGGTTCCAGCAGTTCGCGCAGGGAAACATCGCGGGGTATCTTCTCCAGCCCCAGGAGATCCCACGACGCCTGGTTGGCCATGATCACTTTCCCACTGGAATCGGTGACCAGCAGCCCGCTGCTCATGCTGCCCACGATTACCTCGCTACGTGAAAGCACTATCTGGTAGAGCTCGGCCCGGGCGATGATGGAGGCGGCAAGGTTGGAGATGGTCACCAGCATCTGCACGTCCTCCGAGGTGAAAACCCGCGGCTGGGTGCTGGCGAAACTGAGCACCCCCATGAGCTCCCCGCCCACCAGGATAGGGGCCGCCAGGGCCGACCGCACCTGCTTGCGTGCCTGGGGGAAGTATGCGAAGCGGGGATCCCTGGAGATGTCGTTGACCAGGATGGGGTGCTTCTCCTTCGCCACCCAGCCTATGAAGCCCTCACCCACCGCGATCTCGATCTGCTCCTCCAGCTCATCGGTGGGGGCGCCGGATGCTTCCAGCACCAGGTTGCCGGTCTTGCGGTCCAGGAGGCGAACGGAACTGACATCGGTTTGAAAGAAAGAGGCCGTTGAGGACAGGAGGTAGTGCAGGGTCTCCTTCAGGTCGACCTTTTCCATGAGCTTGGAGCTCAGTTCATAGAGGGCTTCCATCCTCTCCGCCTTGCTCTGTTCCCGCCGGTCCAGTTCGGCGAGGTAAGAGAGAAGGACGGAAGCGCCGAGTAGGATGACCACGTTGATGAAGAGGCGAGAGCCGTCATCCGCGAGTATCAGGCCGTTTCCGATGCAGGCGGCCGTATAGCCGGCGCTGATGACTCCCGCCATGAACAGGGCTTTTGTCCAGCGATCGTAGAGCGATGCGGTGGCGCAGAGCAGGAAGAGCAGCGGGAACAAGGGGCTGGTGATACCGCCCGAGTAGTATACGAGGAAGCAGATGAGAGCGGCGTCGAGCCCCAGCAGTGAGAGGCCCCACCAGCCGACGTGCACGGATGAACGCATCCGGCGCATGACGTGGTAGCCCGCGCCCAGCACGGCCATGACCGCGACGGTGACGATCCACGGCCAGTATGCAATTTCTTCCCCGGAGTACAAAGGATAGAAGCCCACAACGAGGAAGGCTATCCAGTGGGATAGCGGAAGAAGCTTGGCCGACTTCATACTGATTATCCCCTTTTCAATGTCCAGTTTTATATCGAAATCGCAGCAGTCAAACTTGACAACGCCAGGCTCATTGACTGGGGCGCACGCGTGCCAGGCGTGGCCCGGCTTCGCCGGGATGGGCGCCGGACACCGCCACGAAACAGGACTTACCTGCCGCAACCCGATACTCAAACGGGCTTGCTTCGTCGCGGACTCCTCGCAATACGCCTCGCCCCCGACGACTCGGCCAGCTTACGCAATGCAAACGATCGGGTAGCAGGAGCTTTCAGGCAATTGGTGAGCTATCATATATGCAAAGGAGGCAGCATGGCCCTGCAGATCGGGATCATCGGCCTGCCCAACTCCGGCAAGTCGACCATATTCAACGCCATGACGCGGGCGGGAGCTCAGGTCGCCGGGTACCCCTTTTCCACCGTCGATCCCAACTACGGCATGGCGGAGGTACCCGATGACCGCCTGGAGAAGGTGGCTTCCACGGCAGGATGCTCCAAGGTGATCCCCGCCGGCCTGAGGTTGGTGGATATCGCGGGGCTGGTGGAGGGAGCCCACCGTGGCGAAGGCCTGGGCAACCAGTTCCTGGCCCACATCCGGGAGGTTGACGCCCTGGCCCATGCCGTGCGCTGCTTCGCCTCGCCGGACGTGGCGCACGTGCGGGCGGAGATCGATCCGGAACTCGACATAGCGGTGGTGAACACCGAGCTCATCCTGGCGGACCTGGCCGCGGTGGAGAGGCGCAAGGACAGGATCGCCAAGGCGGCCAAGAGCGGCGAGCGTGACAAGGCGCGCGAGCTGGCGTTGCTGGAGAGAGTGGAAAGCGAGTTGGACCGCGAGGTGCCGGTGCGCGCGATGGGGCTTTCGCGCGAGGAAGAAGAGATCCTCGCGGGGCTGTTCCTGCTCACCGCCAAGCCGGTCATCTACGTGGCCAACCTGGGCGAGGAACAGCTGGGAGTGGATGGCCCGCTGCTGCGGTCGGTGCGGGACGTGGCGGCGGCGGAGGGCGCCGGATTGGTGGCTTTCAACGCCAGGCTGGAGGCGGAGATCGAGGAGCTGGAACCGGGTGAAGTGCGGGAGTTCCTCGATGCCTACGGTATCGATAGCCTGGGCCTGGAGGAGTTCGCGGCGCGTTGCTACTCGCTGCTGGGATTGATGACCTTTTTCACCACCGAGTCGGGGGAGTGCCGTGCCTGGCCGCTGCGCGAGGGGAGCACTGCCGTGCAGGCGGCGGGCAAGATACATACCGACATGGAGCAGGGGTTTATCCGCGCCGAGGTGATCGCATGGGAGAGATTCCTGGAATACGGTTCATTCCATATCGCCAGGGACAGGGGGGCGGTGCGGGTGGAGGGAAGGGATTATATCATGCGGGACGGCGACGTAATCCTCTTCCGCTTCTCGTAGTCTGTTGCCCGCATGTTTGCCTCAGCCGATGAGCAGATCGCGGGCCTCGGCGAGTTCTTCCAGTACCGGCTGTATGAATCCTTCCACATCGGGCCGCAGCCAGGTGGATAGATCGATGGACGCGAGGATGGAGGCCGGTGAAGCGGACAGCTCCTCCTGCACCTCGGCCATGAGGCTGTTATGACCCTCAACATCGTTGGACTCGCCCCTCCGGCAGGCCTCCACGAAACGCTGCGCGGTGCTCTCGAGGCCGGCGACGGTCGAGGTGCCGGCCCCCAGGTCCAATCCCTCGAGCTTCACCGTCTCCAGGGAGGCCAGGGATTCCTGCAGGGCCGCGGCCGCGGAGGAGGCCTCCTGTATTGCCGTCCCGAAGGATGTGGATCCGGATGCCGCGGCATGGTTGTGGGACTCCACCGCTGCGAACAGTGTCTCGCGGCCTCTAGTGTAGGCGGCTTCGGCGGCGTCGAGGGGTTGCAGGGTCGCGAGGAGGTTTCCCAACTCGCCCAGCCCGCGCTCGAGGCTCACTTGCGCTCGGGAGATCAGGACCAGGGCCTCGAGGAGGTTCTGCAGGGATTCCCGGTCTTCGTCGACCCGCCCTCCCTCGACCTCCGCTGTAAGCTCCTCGGTGCGCTCGACCTCTCCCGCGAGCAGGGCCAGCGATTCCTGCTGCTTAATGGTGAGGCTGGCGAGGTCGTTGGGGAGATCCGGGGCCATCCAATCCTCCGCAATGGAGGCGGTATTGTCCAATACGGCGATGGCGACGTCACCGGCCGCGCTGGGATCGAGGAATTCCTGTGTGGAGGATGACCTGGCTTGCCAGATGAGAAGGGCGGCCACCGCGCCTCCGGCCAGAAAAAGGAAGGCCAGCCCGTACAGGATCCAGGTCCAGCGGCGAGAATAGAACTTCATCACAGCACCCCATGTGGAAAGTCGCTACCACCCGCTTGCTTCACTTGTTGATCCCGGGGAACGCAGCGGTGGCAGTATCCCCCTCAAGCTTCGCCTTTCTTCAGGAGATGGCGGATGACCAGACTGGCTCCCGAGTGGGGGTCTATCTCCCGGGTCTCCACCAGCTTGCCCATGAGATCCACCATCTCGGGGTCCTCCTGGAGAGCGCGCATCACCGTCCTGCCGACCTGCCGGTTGATTATCTCCAGGAGTTCCGCCACGATACGCTCCTTGGTCTTTTGCTCCAGCAAGCCCTCTTGCTTCAGGTAATCGTAATGGTCCAGGATAGCCAGGGCCAGTTCCTCCACGCCCTCTCCCGTCGTGGCCACCGTTCTCACCAGGGGCGGCATGCGGCCATCACGGCGTTCCGACATCTCCAGCATCATCAGGATCTCGGTGTAGGTGCGCCCGGCATCCTCGCGGTCCGCCTTGTTGACCACGAAAACGTCGCCTATCTCCATGATGCCGGCTTTGATCGCCTGGATCTCGTCACCACCGCCCGGCATGGTTACCACCACGGAAGTGTGGGCCAGCTTGACTATGTCCACCTCCACCTGGCCGGCTCCCACCGTCTCCACGATCACCAGGTTCTTCCCGAAGGCATCGAGGATGTTCACAGCGTCGTTGGTGGCCACGGAGATACCCCCCAGGGCGCCGCGGGTCCCCATGGAGCGGATGAATACGCCGGGGTCGGTGGCCAGGTCCTGCATGCGTATGCGGTCCCCCAGGATGGCGCCGCCGGTGAAGGGGCTGGTGGGATCGATGGCGATGATCCCGACGCTGACCCCCCTGGCGCGCAGTACCTTGGTGAGCGAAGATACCAGGGTGCTCTTGCCCGACCCGGGGGCCCCGGTGATCCCGACGATATGGGCGCGGCCGGTGTGTTCGTGCAGCTGACGCAGGGGCTCCCTGGCTGCCGGATCGCCGTTTTCCACCATGGTGATCAACCTGGCTACGGCTCTCCGGTCACCCTCGAGCAGACGGGAATATATATCGTCCATGTCGCCTCCTTTGCGCATCCCCGCATCTATTCTTCATGTTAGAACGCCTCAGGTCAATGGGGTCTACCATCTGTTTCTGACCCCTGGTTGACCTTTGCGGGCCAGGGTATATCATTCATACATGCGTGAGGTGAGAATAGTGAACCTGACCCGCGACAGTGTCCTGGCGGAAAAAGCCGCGGTCGCAGAGACTCCGGGTTCAAGGCGGCGCGGCCTCCTGGGGACGGACTGCCTGGAGACTGGCGGGGGACTCCTTATCCTTCCCTGCCGCCAGGTGCACACCTTCGGCATGCGTTATCCCATAGACGTCGTCTTCGTTGATGAGTCATGGGCGGTAAGGAGGGTCTCGCACAACATGAAGCCGGGGCGGCTGGGCGCCCTGGTGCTGTCTTCCCGCGCGGTTATCGAGCTCCCCGCCGGCAGAGCGATGGATACGCAAACCCAGGCAGGAGACATCCTGGATGCCCTGCCAGTACGGGGACGCCGGTGATATCTCGAGAGAACTTCGGAGCAATGCCTGCACCGCGGGCGCAAAGCAAGTACCCGCCCAACAACCCAGCACCTGATGTTGCCAGCGAGAAGATGGTGCAATATCATTCATTATCGCGTTGTTGCCGGCGATAGACCATGTAGGCAGGTGCGTCTCCGACATGGACGGGCGCGTATACTTGGACGGCAACGAGATAGATATCATGCAGTGGACGGAAAGAAGCGCTCCTACAACGATCTGCCGTGCGGGCAGAAAGAAGCCGAGGCGAAAGCGGTGCTGCAAGACCATTGACGTCCATCAATTGCACGGCCCCGAGGCCGGCACCTATCATTGAAGGAGAGGAGAGCGAAAGGGCTGGAGTATGTCCACGATGGAATGGGATGTAAAGAGGTACCGTTTAGACGCGGAGGCGGAAGAGGTCGCTGACCGCGTAGTAATCGAACTCCCCCTGGAGATAAATGTCAACGGCATGCCCCTGGTCGCTCTCATGCGCCTGCCGGGAATGGACAAGGAGCTGGCGGTCGGTTTCTGCCTCAGCGAGAAAGTCATCGATGACGTTTCCCAGATAAGACTGCTCAAACACTGCGGCAGTTTCGAGAAGGCCGCCGGCCGGGGCGAGGATGTGGAGAGCGACGGGCTCGATGCGGGGAACGTAGTGGACCTGGAGATCGAGGGACCGTGGGAGCGGGAGCGCTTCTCCGCTACCTACGTGGTGCGCACCGGCTGCGGCGGGGCGGATATCTCCGCCATCGAGGATTATCAGGAGGACGCGGTCACTTCGGAACTCCGCGTCGCGGAGGGGGTCATCTATGCAATAGGGGGGGAGCTCACGCGCAGGCAGGAGATCTTTCGGGGCACGGGCGGGACCCACGGCGCCGGCGTCTTCACCGCCGGGGGCGAAGCCGTGACAGTGGCGGAGGACGTGGGCAGGCATAACGCCCTGGACAAGGTGGTAGGCTGGTGCGCCCTGCGCGGCGTATCCCTGGAGGATAAGATACTGGTGCTTTCAGGCCGCATAAGCTATGAGATGGCCTTGAAGACGGTACGGGCGGGAATACCCGTGCTGGTATCCATGGCGGCGCCGACCTCATTGGGGCTGCGCGTCGCCGCCGCCACGGGCTTGACAGTGATAGGTTTCTCGGATGGGAAGCGCTTCAACGCCTACACTCATCCCCGGAGGATAACGACGTGATACAAGGGGAAGCGCACCCCACGCAACAGGGGGGATTCATCGCCGCGGTCCTGGCGGGGGGTGAAGGGAAACGCCTCGGCATGGACAAAGCTCTTCTCACCATCGACGGCAGCATCGTCCTGGATGGCATACTATCCACCCTGAGCAACATATTCCCCGCCATACTCCTGGTCGTGCAGGGCTACGATTCTCCCCTGGTGGAGGCCGAGGACCCGCGGGCCACCGTGGTCGCCGACATCATACCGGGCAAGGGTCCCCTGGTCGGCGTATACACGGCGCTGGAGTACTCTACCGCCCCCTACGTTTTCATCATGGCATGCGACATGCCCTACCCCAATCCGCCGCTGATACGGCGCCTGCTCGCCGAGGCCCCGGGCAGGGAGGCCGTGGTGCCGCGGCGCGGCGAGTACATCGAGCCGCTCTTCGCCGTGTACAACCGCGATATCCGCGACCGTATACGTGACCGCGTTCAGGCAGGTCGCCTGAAGATACACGAGCTCATCCAGGAGCTGGACGTGCGCTACCTCGAGGAAGACGAGATAGCCGCCTGCGATCCGGGGTTTCGCTCGTTCTTCAACATCAACACCCTCGAGGATCTTGAATCCCCACAATAGTACCGACCCCCGGCGTGAAGAATAAAGGGCCGACCCCCGGCGTCATAGTATAATCGTTGCATAGGTTGTGGCGCCGGATGGATCTCCAGGCCGCATTCACCGTTGCCTCCGAGATCGTCCCGCGCTCCCTGTATCCTCACAGCTACAGGCAGGTACAGCCCCCACCCCCGGGGGCGGTCAGGGATGGGAGGTGGATGGCCGTGCTCGAACTCGAAGATCAGGAGCAGCGCATCAAAACGAGCGGTGGAGAGATAACGATCAGGCGTGACGGAAACGGCATACCGGTTATAGTAGCGGACGATTTCCCCGACGCCCTCTACGGGCTGGGCCTGGCGCAGGCGTGCGACCGTGGCATGCAGATGGAGCTCACGCGCCTGGTCGCCCGGGGACAGATGTCGGAACACCTGCCTCCCAACGAGAACTTCGTAGCCATGGACAGGACCATGCGCAAGTACGATGTCTGGGGGTTCTCGTGCACCCAGGCGGGGATGCTGGAGGAGGACGCACGCGAGGAGATGGAAGCCTTCTGCCGCGGCGTGAACGACCAGTTCGCAGAGTGCCCCCCCGCCGAGTTCGGCCTCATCGGCTACGTGCCGGAGCCCTGGACCCCCGCCGACTGCATCGCCATCGGCAAGATAATGTCCATAGTGGATATGGACGAGACCCAGGGCTGGATCAGGAAGGTCATCGTCCAGATGGTCCAGAAGGGCGTCACCCCGGCCATGCTCAGGGAGATCTTCATCTACATGACCGAGGATCCGGACGAGGAATACCTGAAGAAGCTGCGGCTGGTGAAGTTGCCCGATCCCTACGTGCCGGAGACGGTGAAGTGGGCCGCCATCCCCAGGGAGAAGACCAGCAGCCACTGGATGATCGCGGGTACCAGGACGGCCACGGGCAAGGCCATGCTCTGCGGCAGCCCGGAGCTGGATTCCGCCCGGCTTCCCGCCCTCTGGCAGGAAGTGCTCCTCTACGTGGGAGACTTCTACTGCATGGGGGTTTACGTCCCCGGAATACCCCTGCCGGCCCTGGGGAGGACGAACTACCTCTCCTGGAGCGCCACCTACAGCTGTATGGACGTCATGGACTACTTCCTCGAGGAGGTACGGGATGGCAAGTACCGCCGGGGAGAGGAGTGGGTCCCGTTCGAGGTACGCGAGGAAACGATCAAGGTCAAGGACTCCGAGCCCGTGACCGCGCGCTACTACGAGAACGTCCACGGGGTACTGGAGGGTGAACCCTCCGAGGACGGCTGCTATCTCTGCCTGGCCATATCTCACCGGGATGCGGGCGCCCTTACCTTCGCGGAGTTCAGTCGCCACTACCGCAGCCGCACGGTGGAGGAGTCCATGGACCACCTCGCGCGCTGCGACGCCCTGAGCTTCAACTGGGGCCTCGCCGACTCCGCGGGAAACATCGGCTACCAGATGAGCGGCCGTTGCCCCATCAAGCCGGAGGGATGGAGGGGCGTCTTGCCCCTGCCGGGATGGGACGAGGCCTACGACTGGAAGGGTTTTTACGGGCCGGAGAAGAACCCCCGCCTGCTCAATCCGGAGCAGGGCTACTTCGGCACCTCCAACCAGGACCTCAACTATCTCTCGGACGTGCACATCCAGACCATGCCCATGAGCGACGACCGCGCGACGCGCATCGCCGAGCTGCTGGCGGAAAAAGACGATCACTCGGTGGAGAGCCTCAAGAGGATGCAGTACAACGTGTACAGCAAACATGCGGAGTGGACCATGCCCCTCATCCGCCACCTGCTCCCCGGGGAGGGCAACGGGAAGCTGCTGCGCGATTGGGACCTCGTCTACGCCACTGATTCAGTCGCCGCGAGCGTCTTCGAGAACGTCTATTTCGAGCTGGTGAAGACCATCTTCGGGGACTACGGCGTGGGCAGGGATGTCATCGCATATATCCTCGAGAACTCGGAGCTCTATTACATGTATTACGGGCAGTTCGACCACGTCCTGCGGCGCGAGGAGTCGCTGTGGTTCGGCGGCAAGACGCGGGACGAGGTCTTCGGAGAGGCCGTGGCCAGGGGCCTGGCGATGGAGGCGGCGCCCTTCGGCGACACCCGCAAGGTGATGATGAAGAACCTGGTGTACGGGGACATGATGCCGGACTTCAACTACGGGCCCATCGAGATCATCGGTTGCCGGGGCACCGTCTCCCAGGGGGCCATATTCAAGGCTCCGGGGGACAGGATCGGCACTTTCTCGCCCACCATCAGGTTTATCAGCGACATGTCCAGCGATAAGTATTACTCCTGCCTGGCAGGTGGCCCTTCGGAGAAACCCACCTCACCGTGGTATACCTCGGGAGTGGAGGGCTGGCTGGCGGGTGACTACAAGATGGTCGATCCGGAGTCGAGGTAGGGGCTCCTGTCGCGACCCAGCGTTGGTCTTAAGTAATGGGCACTGGGGCCAGGTCTTGGCATCTTTCGCCTGCGGCTCGAAATGCAACACCTGACCCCACCCTACGGGGAACAGAACGAGACGTGGGGTGCGAGGTAATGGGCACTGGGTTCAGGTCTTGGCATCTCTCGCCTGCGGCTCGAGATGCAACACCTGACCCACACCCTACGGGGAACAGAACGAGACGTGGGGTGCGAGGTAATGGGCACTAGAACAGGTTTATTATCCCGAAGGCGATGAAGATGACTCCCGAGGCGCGGTGTATCCACACCCGTGGGATGGACTTGCCCAGGAAAGTGCCCACCAGGGCGCCGATGAGGGAGGTGGCCCACAGGGCCAGGGTGCCTCCGGCGAACACGAACACCGGCTGGGAATATTTGGCGGTAAGGGCGACCAGCGAAAGCTGCGTCTTGTCCCCCAGTTCCATCAGGCAGACCAGGAGGAAAGCGGTTATCATGGGCCCGTGCCTGCGTTTGAGCTTTCCCTCCTCCTCCTCCTCCTCCTCCTCCGTCTTCTCTTTGCGGGGCAGCAGCGCCAGGATGCCGAAGACGATGAAAATGGCGGAGACGGCGTACTTCAAGGCGGTCTCGGGAATAAGCTCATAGACAAGGACGCCAATGGAAACCGCCAGCACGTTCAGTATCGTGAAGGCGGCCGCGGCCCCCAGGAAGACCCGCTTGAAACCATGTTTGGCGGAGAGTGTGAGGATCACGATCTGGGTTTTATCACCCAGCTCTGCTACGAACATCAGCCCGAATGAGGACAGGAGTGCTTGCCACCACATGCGCAAAGACTAGCACAGCCGCGCGGGAGTATACAGCCCGAGGTCATGATCATGCGGAAGGGTCTCGAGGGAATCGTACTCCCGCGCCCGAGGCTTGAACCACTGCGACTCCTGTTCCGGCGCGGGCGGCGTACGAAGATCCGCGGCCACCATTCCCATCGCCATGTTGTCACGGTGGCCAGTATGCTCCCGGCGCGGGGGACACCTGTTGACAGGACGGCGGTATCGGATATAATTTAAGCAGTTGCTTAAATACTTTCTATAATGGAGTGAGAGATGTCAGGGGCCGAAGCCTCGGAGATGTTCAAGGCACTTGCGGTGGAGACGCGGGTCAGGATACTCGATATCCTCAAATCCCGGGGGCCCATGGGGGCCAAGGGGATCGCGGATATCATCGGCATCACCCCCGCGGCGGTATCGCAGCATCTCCGTATCCTTAAACAGGCGGGACTGGTCAGGAGCGAGAGACAGGGCTACTGGATCCCCTATTCCATAAACGAGGAAGCCCTGGAGGAATGCAGGAAGTTGTTGAACGACGTATGCACCTGCGGATGCGGGTGTGTAGATGCGGTTGGATTCAGGGATAAGGGACTGCAGGGAGCGACTCTGAAGGAATTGAAAGACTACGAGAGGGAATTGCGGGAGGAGCTTGAAGCCGCCAGGGAAAGGATCGCGGAATTGGAGCGCAGGTAGGAAAAATTTTTACCTCTGTAGGTAAGTGTATACTTAAATACTTAACTGAAATTACGCATTGAGGACACTTTCAGAATCGGAAAGGAGGTGAACGGGATGTGCCAGGTGGTCGGACGAAGGGATATGGGACCGATGGGAAGCGCCTGCGGCTGTGGATGCCTTACCCCCCAGCGGCGCCATTTCTCCACCGAGGAGAAACTGGAGATGCTGCATGCCTATGAGGACGAGTTGGGGAAGGAGATCAAAGGCGTGCAGGAACGCATCCAGGAGCTGGAAGAGAAGTAGCCGATGTCCCGAAACAGGGGGTGGAGTTCACGCGATCTCCACCCCCATATATAAGATTACCGGGCACGTAAGGACCGGGATGTCTTCAGGCGTCGAGGAAAGAGGCGATCTTTCTCGCGTACGCGCTTCCGGCCACCAGGGAGACGTCGTTGTGGCCGGCCCCCGGCACCAGGTACAGCTCCTTGGGCTCCGGGGCGGCCGCGTATAGTTCCAATCCCTCGCCTACGGGAATAAGTTCGTCCATCTCGCCGTGGATGACCAGCACCGGGCAGCGGGCGTGGGGGAGTTTGGAGACGGAGTCGTAGACCTCTCCCAGGGGGATGCCGGCCGGCAGGAATGGGAAGAGCTTGCGCGCGACCCCGGCCAGGGAGGTGAAGGTGGACTCCAGCACCAGGGCCATCAGCTCCCGCTCCCGCGCGATCTCGCAGGCCACGCCGCCGCCCAGGGACTTCCCGAAGACGACGAGATGCGAATCCTCGATCCCGTTGTCATACAGCCACCGCAGGGAAGCCTTTCCGTCCAGGTAGAGACCGGCCTCGTGCGGCTCACCCCCGCTCTTGCCGTAGCCATGGTAGTCGATGAGCAGCAGGCGGCAGCCGGCGGGCTCCAGCTCCCGGCGGACCAGGGACCAGCTGTAGACCTCCTGGGCGTTGCCGTGCAGAAAGAGGATTACCGGGGCGCCCTCCGGCTCCGGCCACCATAACCCATGTATGCGCACCCCGTCCTCGCACTTTATCCACACCTCCTCGGCGCCGCCCGCCCAGCCGGGCGGCGGCATGCCCGCGGGCAGCCGGTCGGGGTAGTAGAGGAACTTGCGCGCCAGGTTATCCGGGTCTTGCATGCCATCACCTCCGCACCATTGTATGCGAAGGCGGCAGGCGATGGCGAGGGCTGCGCCGCCGCTCTCTCCTCGCATCCCCGGTTCGGGTACGAATGCGCCGTTCTCATGGGACCAGATCCCGGTTCGCGTCCAGGTTCCAATGTTGTGGTGCGAACGGCGGTCCTTGGAACTGGTGATCTGCAATGTGTAACGATGCGACGGCCTCGCCATGCCGGACGGCGGTTTCCGGGAAAATACGAAGCGGTTCACCCGTCTGCAGTATGCAAAACAACTGAATGGGGGATACAAAACGGCGGCCCTTGTACCGCTACAGAATACAGGTTAAAGGTCAACGCTTATAGGCCGATCGCATCAAGGAAAGATAGAGAGAATAGCTTTCCGCTATATGCTCGAAAGAGGGGTGGTCGCTGTGAGGCGGGTTCTTTCCTTCCTGGCTGGATCGCGCCGGGCACACGTGTCACCTTCAACGCGGGGGAATACGTCAGCGATTTCAACGTCTCCACCGCGGTCACCAGCGAGGGAGGCGGGGATGTATGCGAGCGCTCCATGTACGGAGAAGGCCGCACCCGGGCGCATGACTCCATCGGCAATACGCCCGATTGGAGGCGGTGCAAGAGTTGCCGGAGGTCCGTCATGCACGCGAGGCATGCGGGAGGATGCGTCCGTCTAGATGGCGAATAATGGAAATGGGAGGGATGGGTGTGAAAGAAGGGAGCCGATTATGAAAGAGAAGAGGTTGTGGAGAACCATCGTCGTTATGCTGTCCGCGTTCCTGATGTGCCTGCTCCTCGTGACGGTGGGCTGCGGCAAGTCCGACGACGGGCAGGATGACGGCCAGCAGGTGACCACGGAGGAGATGAAGCAGTCCTTCAACGTGGAGACGGGACAGTATTTCGATTTCAGCCTGGAGTCCAACCCAACCACCGGCTACACCTGGCAGACGACCCAGTCCCCGGACGAGAAGGTGGTCCAGCTGACCAACAGCTACTTCGTGGAGCCATCCAGCGATATGATGGGCGCGCCCGGCGAGGATGTGTGGCAGTTCCGGGCCGTGGGAGCCGGCTCGACCACCATGGTGCTGGAATACGCCCAGGCCTGGGACACTGAAACGCCCCCGGCCAAACGCTATACCCTGACCTTTACCGTCACCCAGGCGGACAACGAGATCAACCAGTCCTTCAAGGTCGAGGCGGGGCAGACCTTCGAACTCACCCTGGACACCAACCCGTCGGCGGGATATGCCTGGAACATAACCCAGCAGCCGGACGCCAAGATACTCAAGCTGGTGAGCAGCAACGTCACCGGCGGCGGCAATCCGGGAGCGGCGCAGCAGCAGGTATGGAAGTTCGAGGGAGTGGGCGCCGGCAACACCTCCTTCGTGCTGGAATACAAGGGTCCGGGGGCGAACGCCCCGGTGGAGAGGAAGGACACGGTCAAGGTGACCGTGACCGCCGCACCCACGCCGCCTCCCACGCCGCCCAAGACCTACACCGACCCCTCGCAGCCGATAACCGTAGGGCGCGGGGAGACCTTCATCCTGCAAGTGAAGGGTACGGCGGGGACCGGCTACGAGTGGCGTCTGGCGGAGGAGATAAACACCAGCATGCTCAAGTTCATGGGCTCCGACACCAAGGCTCCCAGCGAAGTGGGGGGCGAAACCGTCACCGAGTTCACCTTCGAGGGCCTGGGCCCGGGCCAGCAGGCCATCGTGCTCGGCCTGTACGGGCCGACCGATGATACGCCTTCCCAGGTCGTCCAGTTCAACGCCACCATGAAGTAGCAGCCGCTGGCGACCCCGAACAGGAAGGGCCGGGTCCCCGGGACCCGGCCCGCCGTCGTCCTTACCCATGGGTTCTAGCGGGAAGCATGGGTAGGCTGACAAACGGGTTACACCAGCGCCTTAACAGTTCCTCTACGTGAAGAACCTGGTTTAATATCCATTACATGGGGTATGTTCAATAGAAGACCGCGGAAGCGGGCGTTGGCGTTTCGGTCTCGCGTGAAAAGCAACTCTCGGAAAGTAATCACAGGGGGGTAAGGCCATGGAGAAGAATTACAAGTGCTGGCCGCAAGGGGTCTTCGAGCACATGAACTACCCGGAGGTGCCGCTGTTCCAGGTGCTGCGTTCCTCGGCCCTGCAGTGGCCGTGGCGCAACGCCATCATCTTCGGGGGCATGGAGGTCACCTACGCCGAGCTCGACCAGCTCTCCGACCGCTTCGCCGCCGCGCTGGCGGCCCTGGGGGTGAAGAAGGGGGACAAGGTGGGTATCCACCTCCCCAACTGCACCCAGTTCGCCATCGCCTACTACGGGCTGCTCAAGGCGGGGGCGGTTTTCGTGCCCATCAGCCCGCTGCTGGCCGAGAGGGAGCTGGTCTTCGAATGCGTGGACGCGGAGATCGAGACCTACATCGGGCTGGATATGCTCTTCGACATGCCCAGGCAGGCCCTGCCGAAAACACCGGTGAAGAACATCATCGTCGCCAGCCTGGCCGACTGCTACCCGCCCATAGCGGCACCGGCCAAGATGCTGCAGAGACAGCCAACCCCGGAGGGGACCATCGATTTCACCTCGCTGGTAACTGATTACCCCCCGGAACCACCACAGCTGGAGTTCGACGTCAGGGAGGACCTGGCCCACATCGCCTATACCGGCGGGACCACCGGCAATCCCAAGGGAGTGATGATCACCCATTACAACGCCGTAGCCATGTGCTGCCTGCTCGGTTACTGGCTTATAGGCGGAGGCGTTGCCTACGAGGACGGCATGTTCGGCGTCGAGCGCATGGAGGGAGACAGCGAGGAGAAGTGGCCCTTGCAGAGAGGCAAGGAGGTCTCGCTGGTGGTGGTCCCCTGGTTCCACGCCATGGGGAGCATGGGTTACCTCAACCTGCAGTTGATGGCCGGCACGACCATGGTGGTCTTCCCCCGCTTCGACCCCACCGAGTACCTGCAGGCTTTCGGCAAGTACCGCGCCACCGTTTTCGGGGGCGCCCCGCAGCTCTTCGTGCCCCTGGTGGAGCACCCGGACTACGAGAACACGGATATGTCGGAGGTGAAGTTCGTGGTCTCCGGCGCCGCGCCCATCCCCCAGTACCTCCTCGATGCCATGCTGGGGAAGATCCCGGGAGTGGTCTGCGAAGCCTACGGCCTTACCGAGTGCAGCCTGGGATGCTCCGCCAATCCGCCCACCCGGGACGGGTTCAGGCTGGGTTCGGTGGGGCTGCCGCTGCCGGATACCGAGATCAGGATCGTAGATCCCGAGGATGGCGTCAAGGAGATGCCGGTGGGGGAGATCGGGGAGATCGTCCTGCAAGGTCCCCAGGTGATGAAGGGATACTGGAAGCGGCCGGAGGAGACGGCCGAGGTATTGCGCGGCGGCTGGCTGTACACCGGGGATATCGGCAAGTTCGATGAGGACGGTTACCTGTACATCGTGGACCGCAAGAAGGACATGCTCATCTACAAGGGCTACAACGTCTACCCCCGCGACCTGGAGGAGGTCATCAACGAGCACCCGCAGGTGGCGCAGTCGGCGGTGGTGGGAAAGTACGACGAGCGCAGGGGCGACATCCCCATCGCCTTCGTGGAGCTGGTCCCCGAAGCGACGATCAGCGAGGAGGAGCTGCTCGACTATGCCAACGAAAGGCTTGCCGCCTATAAGAAGATCCGCGTCCTGAAGATAGTGGAGGCGCTTCCTGCCACCGCCACGGGCAAGGTGCTGCGGAGGGAACTGAGGGACCGGGCCCAGGAGATCGAGATATGAACACGGCCGTTCTACCGTGATCCCATCCCGCCGTGCATGTTGTGTGCTGTAAGCGTTTCCGGTAAATGTAGCTGCTGGGAGGCGCGGCCTCAGCTGAGAGCCTCTTCTTCGAGAAGCATGGGTAAGGTATGGTGAGAAAACAGAACCCCTTCCCCTCAGAGGGGAACCGTTTGAGATAACCGGGGCGGATCGGATATGGATGGAAGCGAAACAAGAGGAAAGATCAACTTCCCCCCGCACTGCCGGCTTCTCGCCGGGCGCGCGGAGCTGGGGGGTGGCGGCTGGAGGGAGGCGGTGGTCTCCGGAGGGGACCACCTCAAGCGGGTCCTCGGCGAGTACGGGGAGCTGGGTTTCGAGTGCCTGCTGGAGGAACTGGACACCGAGGCACTCGAGGGCTGCACCGAGTGCTTTAAATCGGGTGGCGAACGCATGTACCGTGTCTACGTCCGCCCGTTACGATAAGGTTCTATCTCTTATCAGGTTCCTGTTTCTTCCGCCAGACGTACGCTTGCCAGGCCTGGACATTCGGAGATGCCACGCGCCGATCGCCTTCGCTTCGCACGCCACAAGCACCGTCGCGCCGAAGACGGCGCTGTCGCTTGCGCGATTCAATCTGTCGAACACCCGCCAAGAAATCGAAGGTTCGTCAGTCTACCGGTAGGCCTTCTTTTTTTGCCCATTCCGCGAAGGGCGTGAACTCCGGCATGCGGAAGGTCATGCCGTCCAGATCGGGAGCTATGGGGTAGGCGCCGAACTGCTTCGCTGCGGCCACCGCCGCGTGTACGTGCTCCACCGGCGTGCCGATGGGAACGAGATTGAGCAACAGGATAAACCTGCCCTTGCCCGCCCCCTCCTTTATTAGTCTGCGTACGTTATCGACTATGGCCTCAGGTGGTCCCTCCTCGAGGAGATTCGGGCGCACGTTGAGCATCAGGCACACCTTCCTCTCCTCGGCGTAGTTCCTTATAGGCGGTATGCCTGTCTCCTCGTAGTCCTCGTTCCACACCAGGAGGAAGAAGGGGCGCAGGGCCTTGAGGGCGTTGCCGGGCAGCATCATGTCCATCTTTACGTCCAGCACCTCGCGGGGGTTTTGCACCGACCTCTCGCCCCAACTGCCGGTGTCCAGTACCGTGCGCAGGGCGGAGTTGGTGGCGCGGATGATCTTCTCGATATAGGGAAGGCAGAACTCCCGTACCATGTCTACGGTGACGTTGGGCTGGGAGGCCCAGGCGTCGGACATGATCACGATGGCGGCACCGGTAGCCTCCACCATCTTGTCTATCCACGGTACCACAACCTCCATGCTCAGAAATTGCATGAGGCGGTGGGCGAAGGCGGGGTTGCGCCGCATGTCCCGGATGAAGTTCACGTAACCCCGCGTGAGCACGGCCATGGTGAAGGGGGAGCAGGCATAGGCCATGGGCGGCACCCCCATGAGTTCCATGTAACGTTTGTAGGAATCCAGCACGTAGGGCATGCGCCCGTCCAGCCCGGGGCGGGGCGGGCGCAGCCGTTTCAGGTCGTCCTGGCTTTTAATGAGGGGGTCGGAGGTGTCCACGTCGGGCTCGCTGCGGTCGCGCCAGATGAGTTTCTGCCCCAGGGCATCCAGTTCGATGTTGTAGAAGTCGAACACCGGAGACCAGAAATCAAAGCCGAAGTAGCGGGCCATATTCCAGGAGGCGTGGATGAAGGGCTCGGGTTCGGAGAAGAAGGTCTTCGCCGACAGGCCGTGCATGCCCATGGCGTAGGTGTATGGCTGAGTGATCACCGGCACGCGGTCGGGCTTGCCATAGATACCCGCTATGAGCCGCTCGTAGCCGTCCAGTTGCCCGATACGTAGCCCGTAAGAATAGATGATAGCCTTGTTCAGCTTGTACACCACCTTCATCTGCAGCTTCAGCATGTCCGGGGATATCATTTAAACCGCCCCCAGCAGCCGGTCCACCAGTTTCACGGCCGCGGCGGCGTTCTCCCCGTAGCCGTCGGCGCCGATCTGCTCGGCATAGCCCCGGGTGACTGCCGCGCCGCCCACGACGACCTTCACTTTATCCCGCAGGCCGGCATCCCGCAGGAGGTGCATGACTTCCTCCATGCCGCGCATGGTGGTGGTCATGTAAGCGCCCATGCCCAGCACGTCCGCCTCCAGCTCGCGCGTCTTATCCACGAACGAGACGAGGGGGACGTCGCTACCGAGGTCGATCACTTCATAGGAGGCGCTGCGCAGCAGGGCGATGACGATATTCTTGCCGATGTCGTGGGCATCGCCCTCCACCGAACCCATGATCACCTTGCCCCGGTAAGAGACGTCCCCGCTCTCGAGCAGCGGCTCGATCCTTTTCATGACCTCTCTATAAGCCTCGGTGGCGAGGATGATGTCGGGGAGGAAATAGGTGCCTTCCTGCCATAATCTTCCAGCTTCGTAGATGCCGGCCACCGCCCCCTTCTCCAGGAGCTCCTTGGGCGTCACGCCTTCCCGTAGCGCCAAGGCGGTTATCTCATCGGCCATGACCTCGTCTCCCTCGCTTATCGCATTCCTCAGTCCTGCCTCCCACTCCATATCCATACCTCCCTCTCGGGCCTATACGTCATCACCACTCTCTGGTTTTATTGTAACCGTCTGCGGTCTTCCTTAATCGAAGCCATACCGTCGGGAAGGCATGCTCGTACATTGGCAGGATTAGGCTTAGAGGCTTTCAGGGTCGCGAGTCATTTCATAAGAAGGCGGCTCGAGAGGCGCAAGTGCATATCCCCGGAAATATCGTGGCGGGATCGAAAGAAAGAAGCGGGGCTCGCCTTGGCAAGCCCCGCTTCTTTCGCAACCTCGCCTGTATCCGCAGCGATTACCTATTTCGCCATGAAGGCCACGGCGTAGATCATGCCCACGATGCCGCCGATGCCCAGGATGGCGCCGAAGGCGTACTGCAGGGCGGAGTGGAGCTTGTACCTCTTGCCGAGCTCTTCCTCCATCTTATGGCTGATGATGAAGGGACCGTCGCCCTCGCCGATGGAGGCGATCTCCCCCGACCTCTGCGTTGTGCCCAGTACGTAGACGGGTTGGCCTACGCGCAGCACCGACTCCGTGATGCGGTAACCCCTTACCGTCTCGTTATCGAAGGCATCCAGGACACCCTGCACGACGCTGCCGAGGACGCCGCCCGATGACGAGTCGTATGGACTGCCATATCCTTCGTGGGTCCTGGTCTCGGCCACGAACTCCGCTCCCTGCGGGAAGACCATGCATTCGCCGCTGGAATCGCAAACCTGGAAGGGCACGTGTTCCTTACGGTCCTCCACGGTATCCCAGTGCTCGCTGGTCCGCCAGTTGCCCTGGCTGTCCCTCTCCTGGCGCTCTATACGGTGTTCCAGTTTGTAGCGGTAATAGACGCACGATATCTGCGCGGTGGGCGAGAGCAGGGGCTGGTCCGTTTTGACCGTGCCCACCAGCTCAACCCTGGCTCCCGGGACGGCCGCGGCCATCCTTGCCGCTTCGGCCGCGCTCAGCGTGGCCGTGTCGGCCATGGACGCGAGTTTTTTGCGGTTCCTGAAGCCGAGGAAGACAAGGATCAGGCCTGCGATGAGAGCGACGGCGCCTATTCCCAGCACTATCCATTGCGAATTCTCCAACAACATCACCTCCTTACTGGGAGATATCGGAACCCCCACCCCGATCTATAACCCCTCCGCCTGTCTACCCCCAGCCCGATCTGTTCCCCGTAGGGTGTGGGTCAGCGTCTTGCGTTTCGCCATCTAACGCATCTTCATTAACGAAGGTTCGAGCGAAATGCCAAGACCTGACCCCAACTCCCATTACCTCGGATTGACGTCTCAATGTGGCGCCTTTTTTGAAGACATGGCCCCCGGTTGTAAATAACCCCCACCTGGTCTCGATCCATAACAATACCCATCGCCTTAGTACTGCGCCTCTTCCAGGGCCGAGGGATGATAGAACAGAGGACAACGATGGATAATAATAGGAGACGCGGTATGCCGCGCCCCCCTCAACTTAGCGACGGATATGATCAGCCCTCGCCCTTCTCTTCCTTCTGCCTGGCGATCTCCTCCTCGCGCAGCGACCTGCGCAGGATCTTGCCCACCATGGTCTTGGGCAGCTCGGCGCGGAACTCCACCAGGCGCGGCGCCTTGTAGGCGGCCAGGCGCTCGCGGCAGTAGGCGATGATCTCGTCCTCCGTGCACTCCGTGCCCTCCTTGAGCACGATGTACACCTTCACCGTCTCGCCGCGGTACTCGTCCGGGATGCCCACCGTCACCGCCTCCTGCACCTTGGGGTGCTCGTAGAGGACCTCGTCCACCTCGCGCGGGTAGATGTTGAAGCCGCCGGCGATGATCATGTCCTTTTTGCGGTCCACGATGTAGAAGTAGCCGTCCTCGTCCATGGTGCCGATGTCCCCGGTGAAGAGCCAGCCGTCCCGCAGGGTGTTCGCCGTCTCCTCCGGCTTCTCCCAGTATCCCTTCATCACCTGGGGGCCGCGGATGATGAGCTCGCCCGGCTCGCCCAAGCCGAGTTCCTGCTTCCCCGTCTCCGCGTCCACGATCCTGGCCTCGGTGTCCGGGAAGGGCACCCCGATGGAGCCGACCTTCTTCATGCCCATGATGGGGTTGGAGTGGGTCACCGGCGAGGCCTCCGAGAGGCCGTAGCCCTCGCAGAAGATGCCGCCGGAGATGCTGCTGAATTGCTTGATCACCTCGACCGGGATGGGGGCCGAGCCGGAGTTGCACAGGCGCAGCTTGTCCACCCCGTAGTCCAGGGCCTCGGGGTGGCTGAGGATGGCCACGTAGAGGGTGGGCACCCCGGGGAAGAAGTTGGGTTTATGCTTCTGGATAGCCTGCAGGAGCATGTTGATCTCGAACTGGGGGATGAGGACCATGGTGGCCGCGTTCATGATGGCGTTGTTCATACCCACCGTCTGCCCGTAGGAATGGAAGAAGGGGATGACGTCGAGGTAAACATCGCCGCCCGGCTCCGAGAACTCTTTGGCCCACAGTGCGCACTGCATGGCGTTGGCCAGCAGGTTGCGATGGGTGAGCATGACCCCCTTGGGCAGGCCGGTGGTGCCCCCGGTATACTGCAGCGCCGCCAGGTCGACCTCGGGATCGATCTCCACATCGGGAACCTCGGGGGTGGAGTCCGCGATGACCTCCCGGAACCAGGAGGTGTCCGGCCCCTTGGCCGCGGAGGGATCCACCGGTGTCTCCATGTAGTCGGTGATGCTGGTCACGATGAGTCGTTTCAGGGGGGTACTGTCTTTCACCGCCTGGATACGCGCGTCGAAGAGGTCGAGGTAGATGAGGGTTTCCGAGCCCGAGTCGTTGAACTCATACTCCAGTTCCCGCTCCACGTGCAGGGGGCTGACGTTGACCACCGTAGCGCCCGCCTCCAGCACGCCGTAGTAGGAAATTATGAACTGGGGGCAGTTGGGGAGCATGAGGGCCACGCGATCGCCCTTGCGGACGCCCATCCCCTTGAGGGCGGTGGCCATGCGCCGCACGTGGTCGCGCAGCTCGCCGTAGGTGAGCTTGCGGTCGAAGAAGATGGTGGCCACGTACTCGTCGTACTTGACACAGGTCAGCTCGAGCAGCTGGTACAGGGGTATGCGCGGGTAACGGATGCTTTCAGGTACGAAGTAGTCGTAATGCTTCAGCCAGACTTTTTCCATTTTCCCCTCCCGTATGGTTCAGAAGTCCTGTTCTTCTATGTTAATGTCTGACAGACTCGACCCTACCATACGTTAACACTCGCTCTGCGCAGAAACCAGAAGTCCTGACTTGCCACCGACCGTCCGGCCTCGGGGTCAGGCCTCAAGCCAGGCCTGACCCCGAGGCCGGACAAGTCGATATCTCGTGCCCGATGTTTCAAGCCTCACTATATGCGTGGAAGCCGCGCCCGCTCTTGCGGCCCAGCAGGCCGGAAGCTACCATGCGGCGCAACAGGGGCGGAGGGAGGAACTTCGCGTTCCCCGTCGCCTCGTGCAGGGCGAGTGCGCCATCCATCACCGCATCCAGGCCCAGGTTATCGGCTATCTCCAGCTGGCCGAGGGGAAAGTTGAAGCCGAGGCGGGAAGCTTTGTCGATATCCTCCGCATTAGACACCCCCGCCTCGAGCAGGCGCACCGCCTCGAGGATTGCCGGCATCAGGAAGCGCTGCAGCAGGGCGGCGAGGCGCTCACCGCGTTGCTCTTCGCTCTCTCCCTTATGCCGCTCCGCCGTCATATAGCTCTGCCTCTTGCCGCTGGAATAGTCATAGAAGCCCCGCCCCACCTTGCGTCCCAGCAGCCCCGCCGCCACCATGCGGCGCATGAGGGGAGGCGGTTCGAACTTCGGGTCCCGCGTGTCCTCGAATATAGCCAGAGCGGCATTCATTCCCACGTCCAGGCCGGCGTTGTCCAGTATCTGCAGCGGCCCTACGCCGGCCTCGAAACCGCCCGTGGCCCGGTCGATCTCCTCGGGCGTGGCTATACCCTCGTCCACCATGCGCACGGCCTCGATGGAGGCGGGGATGTTCACGCGGTTGGCTACGAAACCGGCATGGTCCTTGAGCACCAGCACCGTCTCCTTGCCCAGGCTGCGCGCCCAGGCGTCGGCGGTCGACATGGTCTCTTCAGAGGTGAACAGCCCCTTGATGATCTCGACCAGGAGCATCAGGGGCACGGGGCCGAAGAAATGGATGCCCACCACCTTGTGCGGCCGCGCGGTGGCGGCGGCGATGGAGGATATGGGTATGGCCGAGGTGTTGGTCCCGATGATGGTGTGTGGCGGGCATATCCCGTCCAGCCGGGAGAAGAGTTCCTTCTTGAGTTCGATCTTCTCGGGTATGGCCTCCACTACGATATCGGAATCGGCTGCCTCCTCCACCTCGCGGGTGGTCCTGATGTTGGCCAGGGCCGCCTCCGACTGCTCGCGGCTTATGCGGTCCTTGGAGAGGAGCTTGCCGAGCGAGCTGGTGATGGCATCCATCCCCGACGCGAGACAATCCTCGCTCACGTCGCACATCACGACCTCGTATCCCGCCAGGGCGGAAACCTGGGCGATGCCGTTCCCCATGTATCCCGCGCCCGCTACGAAAACGTTCCTTATCTCCACTTGCTTCTCCTCGTAAGGGGGTCTTGTTCTTGCTGCTATAGGGGTGTTTGAGGTGCTTTTTTATTACATGTATACCCTTGACTGGAATTAAAAACAAGACCCGACCCCATCGCCTGGATGACCACGGGCACAGGCGGGTATCGTTTATGCTACACTACTCCTGAACGCACGCAGGTCATGCGTGTGCATTGCGGGGAGATCGCCGGGGGGGATAGAAATGGTAAAGAAACTCACGTGTCTGCTGCTTGTCATGACGATGGCGCTCTTCGTCCTGGCGCTGCCCGTTCCGGACCGGGCGGCGGGCGGTGGAGAGCAGGAAGAAACCGCCGCGGAGACGCCGGCCGGCAGCGGGGACGAGGATGCCGATGCCGTCAAGAGCATGCCAGCCCTTACCCTGAAGACGGACGGCTTCTATGATTGCAGGGGCAGGTTGGTCTATTTCCGTGGAGTAAACGTAGCGGGCAATGCCAAGCTCCCACCCTTCATCCCCTTCGAGGACCCCGCCTGGTGGGACAAGCTGGCCTCCTGGGGATTCAACATGGTGCGCCTGACCGTTATCTGGGAGGCAATCGAGCCGGAGCCGGGTGTCTACGATCAAGCCTACCTGGACGAGATAGAACGGCTGGTGGACGAGGCCTCCAAACGTGAGCTCTATATCCTCGTAGATATGCACCAGGATCTCTATAGCCGGTGGCTGGGAGGGGATGGGGCCCCCTATTGGGCTTTCCCGCCCCACGTCGATCCCCAACACAACAACGGCTTCGGAGGGCGCTTCTGGGGATTGGCATATTTTCTCTCCAGCGATATCAGGGCCTGCTTCACCTATTTCTGGCAGTCCCCGGAGCTACAGGAGCATTACAAGAACGCGTGGCTCGAAGTGGTCAAGCGCATCAACGACAATCCTTACGTCCTCGGATATGACATCATGAACGAACCCTCTTGCGGGGATCTACCCAACGGGAGCGGGGAATTCGAGAATGGCTATCTGAAACCCTTCTACGAGAAGATCATCACCGCTGTCCGGGAGGTACATCCCGGGGCGCCGGCCTTCATCGCCCCCAACCTCGCGGACATGTACAGCTCCAAGCTGACCCCCTTCAGCATGGATGGGCTGGTATACGCGCCGCACCTCTACAACCCCATCTCCAACCTGCTGCGTTTCAATCTCTTCCCCGACTACCTGCTCTTCCGCCTCCTCGTCGAGCCCATGAAAAACAAGGCGAAGGAACTGGGGATGCCCCTCTTCATCGGGGAGTTCGGGGCTCCCTGGACCATGCAGCCCGCCTACGCCCGGGATATGTCGGTGAATAACTCCCTCATGGTCTTCGAGCAGAACTTCCTCAGCAACGCGTATTGGGATTACAGCGTCAAGGATGTCGCCATCTGGAACGAGGAGGACTTCTCTCTCATCGACGCCGCTGGAAGTCCAAGGGGACTTGGCGTGAACGCCCGGCCTTACGTGCGCCTCCTCAAGGGGTCGCCGGTGTCCCAGAGCTTCGGCAGGTTCAGCAAGGTCTTCAAGGTCTCCTTCACCAGCGAGCCGGGAGGTCCCCCCACGGTGATATACATCCCGGAGACGATACAGTATCCGCATGGATTCCAGGTCGGCATTTCGGATGGGAGAACGGAATACCGCCACAAGAGTGGCGAACTCCTCTACTGGCCGGACGCCGGCGGCATACACCAGGTCACCATTCGCCCCGGTTGACCCGTCTATCTCGTATTATTGCTCTTTTCGTTCCCGAAGGATCTCCTCCTCCAGGTCCTTCTTCAGCACCTTGCCTACGGGGGTCAGGGGGAGCATGTCCCGGATGACGACTTCCTCGGGCACCTTGTAATCGGCGAGGTACTCTGCTACCCAGGCCTGGATTTCCTCCGGGGTTACGCCGCCGCCGGGGCTCATGACGTAGGCACGGCCGACCTCGCCGTAGACGGCGTGGGGGATGCCTATCACCGCGGCGAGCATCACCTGGGGGTGGCGGGTGATGACCTCCTCCACCTCACAGGGATAGACGTTCTCGCCGCCGCGGATATACATCTCCTTACTCCTCCCCGCCATACGCAGGTATCCGTCTGCGTCCATGGAGGCCAGGTCGCCGGTGTACAGCCATCCCTCGCCGTCCAGGACCCGTGCCGTCTCCTCGCTCCGGTTGAGGTAGCCCTTGAACACGGTATCGCCGCGGATGGCTATCTCCCCGATCTCACCCCTGGGTACCTCGCGGTGTTTTTCATCCACCACCCGTACCTCTATGCCCGGCAACGGGAGGCCGATGGTGTGCAGCTTGTGCTCCTCGCTATCGTCGAGCATGGTGGTGGTCACGTTGCCCATGGTGGACTCCGTGAGTCCGTAACCGATGACCGTCTCCGCCCCCATCTTCTCCTTCACGTCCCTCAGGATCTCGGGCGGGCAGGGGCCCGCCCCCATGAAGAGGAAGCGCAGGGAGGAGAGGTCGTAGTCCTCGAAACCGGGAGTGAGCATGAGGATGGCGGCCATGGCCGCGACACCACCCAGCACGGTTATGCCCTCCTCCTGGATGTAGCGCAGCACCTCGGCGGGACTGAAGTCGTCCAGCACCATGGTGGCCTTGAGGGCGGCACAACCAGATACGCCGCCGATGGTGCCCGCGGAATGGAAGAGAGGGAAGAACACACCCACTACGTCGTTCTCATCCACGTCCAGCCTCTTATACCAGGTATCCAGGTTGAACTTGATGTTGCGGGCGCTGATCATGGCCCCCTTGGGCACTCCTGTGGTTCCGGAGGTATAGATGACGATGATGCTGCGCTCTTCGTCATCCGCTTCCTGGCGCCGCCGCAGTTCTTCGTCGTCCAGGGCACGGCCTCTTTCCCGCAGCTCCTCCCAGGTGAGATGGGGGAAGAGGTCGGTGTCGCCCAGGGTCACCACCTCGCGGATGAAGGGCCTGTTCCGGATGGGTCCCGCGAGCATGGCGGCGAAGTCGCTGTCCCTGAAAGCCGGGCTCATGAGCAGGAAGGCCGGCTTCGCGTCGTCCAGCAGGAACTCCAGCTCCTCCGCCTGCAGGCGGGAGTTGAGCAGCACTGCCTCGCCACCCGCCTTGATCGCGGCATGGAGGGCGAAGGCGTGCTCGGGCACCGTAGGCATGAGCATGCCCACCCTCTCGCCCGGCTCCAGGCCCAGTCCCATGAGACCCCGCGCCAGCAGGTTCACCTCCTCCAGGTATTCCGCGTAGTTTACGCGCCGGTCGCGGTGGACGATGGCCGTCTTGTCCGGGTATTCCGCAGCCGCCTCATCGAGCAAGTCCCACATCAAGGACACCTCCTCTTCGCACATAGCCATTTACATCAAGAAACCTGCATCCGGTAAAGAAACCGCTGATCTTTCACGGCATCGCCCCCTGCAGAACGAAAAAGGATAATCAGCTATTCAACGATGCATCAAGGCGGCAAACCCCGGCATTGTAACATCGCTCGAGTATGCAGCGGAAAGCCGGTCTACGAACCCGGCAGCACCGGCTTCTGTGTTCTCCGTTCTCTTGCGAGAGAAGGGGACCGGGTCAACCCGGCCCCCTTTTCAGACTTCAGACTTCAGACTATTTCTTCGCCGCCTTCTTCGCGGGCTTCTTGGCAGCTTTCTTCGCCGCCTTCTTGGCCGGTTTCTTCGCTGCCGCCTTCTTCGCGGGCTTCTTCGCAGCGGCCTTCTTCGCGGGTTTCTTAGCCGCCGCCTTCTTGGCCGGCTTCTTCGCAGCCGCCTTCTTCGCAGCCGCCTTCTTCGCGGGCTTCTTCGCAGCGGCCTTGACCGCTGGCTTTTCCTTGATCACCTCGAAGTATTTAACGTCGTGTACACTTCCCGTGCGCTCCTCGTTCCATACGGCGCGCATGCGCATCCCCACGTCGAGGTCCTTCTCGTCGAACTCGTTACAGAAATGCATCATGCGCGTGTCGGCGCCGTCCAGGGTCACCCAGATGGAGGTAAAGGGCACCTTCTTGTACTCGCCGTTGTTAGGGTCGATGTAGGGGAAGCGGACGATGGTGAAGCCCTCCAGTGAGCCCTCGGGGCCCACCTCGACCCATTCGTTCATCTCCGCGTAGCACTTGCCGCAGTTCGCGCGCGGGGGCATGTACACCGTGCCGCATTCCGAGCACTTGACGGCCATGAAGCGCTTGTTGTCCCGCAGCTCGGAGAGGAATACGCTCCAGTAATATCCCAGGTGCCAGTGGAAGTCGTACTCCAGGTGTCCGGACTCGTGGGTGAGGAGCTCGTAGCCCTCGGGGGTATGCGTCCTCTTACGTTTATCTTCGTACAGTCCCATTTAAGTCACCTCCTCCACGCCTCAGGGTAGGTCCGCGCCCAGGATCATCAGGTCCGTCCAGCTGCAGCCGCCGAATCCGGTGCACAAAGCCTTCTTCGCGCCCTTCACCTGGCGGTCGCCGGCCCTTCCCATGATCTGCCAGGCCGCCTCGCCCACGCGGATGAGGGCGGTGGCGCCGATGGGATTGGTCGCGATGACCCCGCCGGATGGGTTGATGGGGAGCTGCCCGTCCATCTCGAAGATCCCCTTGCGGATGAGCTTCGGCGCTCCTCCGTGCTCGCAGAACCACAGGGAGTCCATCCACTTCACCCCGCAGGTGGAGCAGGGGATATAGAGCTCCGCTACGTCGAACTCCTTCAGGGGACTGCTGATCCCCGCCAGCTTATAGGCGGCCGCGGAGGCCCGTTCCAGGGTGGGCATGAACTTCCACTCCAGGTCGCCGAAGTGGGTGTAGTCGTGGCGCACCACCGATGCGTGTACCCATGCCGGCCTGTCGCAGAGCTTCTTGGCCTTCTCCTCGGTGGCGAAGATGACCGCGCACGAACCGTCGGAACGCGGGCACATGTCCAGGAACTTCACCGGATAGGAGAGCATGGGCGAGTTCATCACGTCCTCCACCGTCACCGCCTGACGCGAGTGGGCGTAGGGATTGTTGAGGGCGTTGTTGCGGTCGCGCGCCGCCACCATCGCCGAGTCCTCCTCGGTGGCCCCGTAGGCCTTCATGTACATGGAGTACTCGGTGGCCAGGGGTCCGATGGCCCCGGCGAAGGGGTCTCGCTCCAGGGTGGGGTTGGCGCAGGTGGTGATGGCCGCCTGCGTGTCGGACTCGGAGTTCTTCTCCCAGCCCACGGCCAGCACCACGTCGAAGAGGCCGCTGGCCACGTGGTAGTAACCGCATGCGCCCACGGTGGTCCCGGTGGTGCCGCCGGTGGTCACTTTGAAGACCGGCTTCATACAGGCCCCCAGGCCGTCTATGGCCCACATGTCAACGTAGTTGATGTTCTCGAAGTGGTCCATGTTGCCGACGACGATGGCGTCTATGTCGGCCATGGTCAACTGTGCGTCGTCCAGAGCCCGGGTGACGGCCTCGGCGATGAGTTCGGTGCCCGAGGCGTCCAGGCGCTTGGCGGCGTGGTGGGTCTGGCCTACTCCGATGATACCTACTCGTTTACCCATTTCACGTCACCTCCTTATTTCCCCAGGACCCAGACACAATGGGACTGTCCGCACATACCGTTGATGCCGTGTACCAGCGCGGTCTCGACGCCCCTCAGCTGGTGCTTTTTCGCTTCTCCACGCAGCTGCTGCACGGCTTCGGCCATGGCGTAGAGGCCGGCGGACATCACGGGATTGGCCGAGAGGCGGCCGCCCGAGACGTTGACCGGCAGCCTGCCGCCTGCGTCGAACCAGCCGCGTTCAAGGTATTCGCAGCCCATGCCGTCGTCGCAGATGCCCAGGCCCTCCAGCCACAGAGGCTCCATGTAGGAGAAGGCGTCGTAGACCTCGGCGAAGTCGATCTCCTTGCCGGGGTCGCTGATGCCGGCCATGGCGTAGGCGCGCTTGGCAGCCTTGGCGAGGGCGCGGGTGTCCGCCAGGTCGCGGTCCCCGAGCCGAAAGGCGTCGGAGCAGTGCCCCACGCCCTTCATCCATACCCGCTTCTTGTTGGTGGTGAGCTTCTTGGCGTTTCTCTCCGCCGCCAGGATCAGCGTGCAGGCGCCGTCCGTGACGGGGGAGCAGTCCAGGAGCTTGAGGGGGTCCGCTATCTTGCGGGAGTTCATCACGTCCTCGACGGTTATCTCCATGGGCAGCAGGGCCAGCGGGTTGCGCATGGCGTTGCCGTGGTTCTTCACCGACACCAGGGCGAACTGCTCTTCCAGCAGGCCGTACTTGTCCATATACCTGCGCGCCTGCAAGGCCGCGGAGGAGATGGCGTCGATCCCGAGCTTCCTCTCCACCAGGGGGTCGAAGGCACAGTTGGTGATGCCGTTCATGCTGCTTTCGGTGCCCTTGTGATGTGCGCAGACGACGGTGACGCCGTAGCTGCCGGAGAGGATGCGCATCATGCCGTAGAGAGCCGCAAAGGTGCCGTCCCCTTCCACGGTGGTGATGTCCTTGCCGTACGCGTTCGCTGCGTCGGATATGGCCATGCTGGAGATGGTGCGGCCGTCCCAGAAGTCACTGGATGCGGAGACGATGTTGTCCACGTCGTCCTTGGAGATGCCCGCGTCTTTTATGGCCTTGGTCGTGGCCTCGAAGACCATTTCCGCGAAGGTGAGGGGGCTGTTGCGGTCGTACTTCGTATAGCCTACCCCGATGATCGCTACTTTTTCCATATATCTCACCCCGCTTCCCTAGGTTATGGGCCGGAAGTGTTTGATATCGAGGATATTGCCCTCGCGCTCGTCCTCGAATACCGCTTCCACCCGCATACCGGCCTTGACTTCCTCGGGGTCCACGTCGCCTATGAAATGGACCATGCCCGTGTCGGCCCCGTCCATCTTGATGATCCCGTAGGCGAAGGGGGCCTTGCGGGGATGGAGCACCGGCTCCTCGTAGCGCACGACCGTATAGGTCTCAACCGTGCCTGTGCCGGGCAGCTCCACCCAATCGTGGAGATCTTCGTAGCAGTCGATGCACTTGATCTTGGGGGGCGCGAAGACCTTCCCGCAGCTGGGGCAGCGGTTGGCCCAGATCTTGGCGTTATCCCGCAGCTCGCAGTAGAAGCGGCTCAAAGTGCTTCCCACCGTCCAGGAGTACGGAACGCTGATCTTGCCCTCGTGTACCAGTACATCTACGTCGTCTTTCCAACCAGGCAACTACCTCACCTCCCTTTATATAACCGTGCTGCTATTGAACTGCTTCAAGACGTCTTCCATCCACCACCTCCTCGCAGCGGCCGAGAGGCCACCAGGAAACCTGGATTGTCTGCGCAATAACACGCGAAGGGATCGCGATTCGACTTCTCTCGACAACAATCAGCACGACGACGCCATGACATGACTTGTATTAAGCAAGCGTTAATATTCTATAACTTTTAGAGTTGCCCGTCACCACCTCCCCGCAGCACATACCGATGAGGCTTCGTCCCGCGCCGTTGCGAGTCATCATCGAAAATGTCATTGCGATAAGCCGGAGGCGAAGAAGCAAACCGGTCCACGGCGCCGCGCATACGGCCCGGGACAGGCAGATGAACCCCCTCCGCCCAGCGCGATCCGCGTTGTCTCTGACCTATGGAAGAATACGGATGACGGATATTGACAATCGTCTTTGATCGTTGAAGGCGGCAGCGGCATATGGAGAAACGATACTACGTCTACATCATGACCAACCGGCGTAACGATGTGCTCTATACCGGGGTCACCAATGACCTGAGGAGGAGGGTGTATGAGCATAAAGCGGGAGAGATGGGAGGATTCACATCGAGGTACAAAATAAAAAAACTGGTCTATTTCGAGGTCTTCGATAGTATCGACGAAGCCATAGCAAGGGAGAAGCGGATCAAGGGAGGCTCTCGTATGAGAAAAATAAAACTGGTCGATCGCATCAATGAAGAGTGGATGGATCTTTCGTATTGCGTGTGAATGCCGTTTACGGATAGGGGTTCCTTCAGCCGACCGATGCGGACAACGCGCCGTGTGGATTGGTTTGCTTCGGCGGCAAGGACACCGCCTCGCAATGACGTTTTCCGCGCGCCTCGCAGCCACGCAGAACCGATGCGGACAACGCGCCGTGTGGATTGGTTTGCTTCGGCGGCAAGGACGCCGCCTCGCAATGACGTTTTCCGCGCGCCTCGCAGCCACGCAGAACCGATGCGGATGACG
>QZKE01000095.1 GCA_003598015.1 Actinomycetota bacterium
CAGGAGGAAAGAAGTGTGGCGTCACTCAAATCCCCATGTATATATGCTGGACATATGGCTCAGGCATAAGTCCAGGGCCGACCCCTATGCCTGACGCCCACTCCTCTTGGAGAAGAACCTGATATATAAATATCGTCAGTGTATGATGCGTTTAGGGATATCTGACTAAACGTCAGAATGATTTGCGGAGGTGGATGCATGATATCGGACAAGGCATACAAAGACCTCGAGGAAGCGGTTGGTGCGGAAAACGTATCGCGCGAGCCGGCGGTACTGGAAGGCTACACCTGGCAACCGTTCCTCAACGACGATCCCGCGCTATGGATAACCCGCCCCGTTGCGGCAGTGCTCCCGTCAACCACCGAGGAGGTCCAGGGGGTGGTGCGGGCATGCAATCGCCACGGCCTGAAGTTCAAGGCGCTCTCCACCGGCTGGGGCGCAGCATCCGGCCCCACCAGTGAAGATGTCGTGCAGATCGACATGCGCCGCATGGACAGGATAGTGGAGATCGACGAACGCAACATGATCGCGGTGGTGGAACCCTACGTCAGCGGGGCCCAGCTGCAGGCCGAGACCATGAAACTCGGTCTGAATACACACATCATAGGTGCAGGGCCTTCCTGTTCTCCCCTGGCCAGCGCCACCTCCATGAGCGGGGTGGGCCATGACTGCGTATACATGGCCTACAGCGCCCGCAATGTCCTGGGCGTGGAGTGGGTGCTTCCCGACGGAGAGGTGCTCAGGTTGGGGACCCTGGGGTCGGGACTGGGATGGCACAACGGTGATGGCCCGGGCCCTTCCCTGCGTGGGATCATGCGGGGAGCTTTGGGCGCCCTCTCCGGCCTCGGCGTTTTCACCAGGTGCGCCATAAAGCTCTACAACTGGCCGGGGCCCGCCCGGTTGCAGGCCAAAGGTATCGTCCTCGATTCCGAGGTCGAGATGCCGGAGCACATGCGCTTCTACATGATCTTCTTCCCGGGGCCGCGCGAGTTCGCCGACGCCATGTATAAGATCGGCGAATCCGAGATCGGCTATGCATCGGTGAGGATAGCGCCGGTGGCCTATACGGCCTTGATGATGCCCCACTCCGGCATGAATATTCTGAATACGACGGCGCTGAGGTCGATTCTGGCGGAGACCCTGGCTTATCCCCTGACCTTCGTCCTGGCCGGCAACTCCGAGGAGGAGATAGCCTTTCAGGAGGCGGTGCTGAAGCAGATTATTCTCGAGGAGAGGGGCTTCATGCTCGACGTGAACAAGATGGGCCCCATGGCGGCCTTCATGCCCCTCAACTTCCTGCGCGTAAGCATCATCCCCCTGGCCTTCCGGCCCGGGGGCATCTTCGGAACCTGCCTGGACGGCAACGAGGCTCTGGATGTCCAGATGAAATGGGTGGACGCCATAGCCGAGGCCAAGCAGGAATTCATGGACAGCGGGGCAATCATGGAGGACGGCGGCAACAACCCTTATTTCGTCCCCTACGAAAACAATACCTGGGCGCACTGCGAGGTTCTCTATGCCTATTCAGTGGACAATGAAGGGAGCCTTGACGCCCTCAACCCCATCGAGTTCTCGTCCACCCTGAAAGCCGTCGAGTTATGCATGACCCCCCTTTCGGCCTTCGTCCCACCGGTGCGCAAGACACTGAGCCCGCTGGCCGGCAACTACAACGAGTGGCAGAAGAGAATATCGGCCTCCTTCGATCCGGGGAGCGCCGCGGACGTTGGGTTTTACACCGACGAGAAGGACTTCGCATACGAGCGTATAGACCCCGAGAAGAAGAAGAGGTTGGAGGAGCTGCAGGAGAAGCTGAGGTGGACCGAATCCGGACCGCCCACCTATTAGCCCAGAACCTGCCGCGAGGAGCCGGAGGTGACGCCGCAGTCGCGTCTGCGGCGGGATAACGACAGCCTCGCGTTTGGCGTAATAACCTCAAGCCCGAGCGGCCCACCCCCGCCTTGTCGGCGCATGGTTGGCCAGGTCCGGTCGATGTATGGACGGCGCTTGCCGCCGCCAGCCCGGGGCGGCCCCGTTACGGATAATTGGTCGCGCAGGCGTTGTAGGTGAGTACGACCGTCTCACCGCCGTGCACGGGCCCGGACCAGACGAATATGTCTTGGACGCCGTCCCGGTATATGCATTCGACGCCGGCGGGGTTCCAGCTCAACAACCGTCCCCCTTTCCATGGCGGCAAAAACGAGATAGGTGTTGATCTGAAGTAGTTGAATTGCGCCGTTGCATCGCCCCACGGATTCGGGTCGGCGGGGGAGACATGCACTATCCTGACCTGGTAATCTGCGCCCATGGGCATGGCCGGAAGCAGGGCCTCGACCAAGACCTGCTGCAGGGGACTCATACTGGTGGTACTCCTTCCCAGGTATTCCCATCCCTCCCAGGGCGCCGCCGGGGCGGGCCGCCAGTAGACGTCCCCGTACCAGATATCGCCGCAAGGCTCGCCGTCATACATACCGCTCGCCTTCGCGGCAAACCTTATCTCCACCTCCAGTATCTTGGATTCGGAGGTGGACGTCTCGTCCCCTCCGGCGTCCTCCGCCCTCGCGTCGACGTAGATGGACGCCCCGTTCTCGTAGGCGGGGTCCGCGGCGCAGGAGACCGGGATATATTCGTGGACCTGCCACTCCGCCCACTCCCGCCCGGGGACGCTGAACGCCCTGCTGCCCGAGGAGAATACCTGCGAGGCCTGGCCGTCGCTCGACTCAATCCTGAGGTCGTAGGCTATCTCGGCGATGCCGGCGTCAGGCCCGGGAGCCTTGGGGTCTTTCGCCTTGATCGTGAAGTCGAGGAAATCTCCGAGCAGCGCCTTCTCCTGGTCGAACTCGATCACCACCTGCGGTCCGGATAAAGGCAGGTAAAAACGGCAGCTCGGGATGGTCTCGTTGTCGCAGTCATCCATGGCGCTTACCTGCACCAGCAGCGCGTTGTAACCACGCTCGACCGCGTCGTCCGGGACGTCCTGCACGAAGGATATCTTCTGCCACCCGCCCGGCTTGCGGTATCCCTCCCAGATGCCCTCCCCGAGCGGATACACGGGCGGCCCGCCGGGTTGGGGCGGGTTTTCGGCCAGATAGACCCGGTAGCTGACCCACCTGACCCCGCCCCTGACGAACGACTGGTCCAGGTCGATCCTGTCTCGCGCCAGGATGTTTATACCCACGCGTTCCCCGGGCTCTACGGAGCCACCCGGGTTGAAGGATACCCTTACCTCCGGGGGAGCCGTGTCCGGGTTCGCCTCCCAGTACTCCTTGGCTATTTCATAGAGCATGTGGATATAATGCACAAGCTCAATGATCCCGTGTAACCCCTCCAGGGAGGTCAGTACGCTTTCGAACCGGATCATTATCGTGTCCATCAGGTACGCCTGCAGGATGGAGGACTGCCCTGAGGAAGAAGCGGACGCGGAGCCATCCGGGCCGTCCGGAGAGGGGGGTTCTATCCCCGCGTACTCCTCGAGCAGCGGGATCATCCCGAGCGCGTCGATCTCCAGGTCAACGTCCGCGAGGTCCTGCAGGGGCTGACCGCTGATGCACAGTTCCCTCACGGCGGCGGCCAGGTCGCAGAAGGGCTCGCGGTACTGGGGGGTGGCGCAGTAATCGGCGATGTCCTGGAAGAAGGAGGCATACAGGTCCAGCGCGCGTTGCGTGGTATCGCCCGAGTTCAGGTCCGCTCCCACCTCCAGCAGGATCGCGTTGCTCCTCGCAGCCTCCGTCTCCACCACCACCTCCACGTCGCCGCTCCTCACGTACGGTATCGTGGTGTATATCTCGGTGTCGGACCACGAGACTATCTCCTGCGCAGCGTTGCCCCCGAAGGTCACCCTCGAATACGACGGGTCGTATCCCCCGAAGCCGCTTCCGTACAGGTGCAGGTCGTAACCGGGACGGGGCGGGTAATCGATCCAGCAGCGCGTCCTGTCCGTGATGACGACGTCGCGATCGGCCTCGATGGTGACCGCCCCGGTCCCCTTCTGCTCTCCGGCCACCCAGACCGATATCTCCGCGCTCCCGGGCTGGAGGCCCTCCGGTACGTAGGCCGTGATCGAGGAGGGGCTCCAGGACACTATCTCTGCTATCCTCCCCCCGATCATGACCCTGTTGTCCCAGGCCTGCTGGGTACCCATGCCGCTTCCCACCATGGTGACCCGGTCGCCCTTCTGGGCGGCGGTCGGGGTGATGCCGAATGTGGAGGTGACGGTGTACATTCCGGAACAGGTATATTCCTGCCCCCCGTCCGTTCTGACCTTCACGGCGTGGGCCCCGGGAGGAACGCAGGGCACGGTGGCGGTTATAGTGTCGCGGCTCCAGGCCTGGACCTGGGCCGGAGTGTCGCCGAAGTAGACGCCACCTTCTCCCTGCGTGCCACCGAAGCGGGCTTCCGGCCGGGAGTAGATGGTCACCGTGGAGCCTATCTCCCCCCTGCCGGGCGCCAAGTATTCGCATCCCGCCAGAAACAGTAGGAAGCCCAGCGACGGAACAACAAGGAGGATGACGATGGCCACACTCAGCAACCGGCTCCCGGAGATCCTCGCCGGCGCTCTAATGCCTTTCATAGGTCCTTTTGCCACACCTGTTCGGGATCTTGCGATGGTCATCCTGCCGTTAATCATGACGGCCGCCTTTCTTTCCATGGAACAGGATATCAGCCATTCCCAAGCGTAGCAGGGGAACCTCACAAAAACCTTACAGGAAGCACCCGGGCGCGGTGTTGGATGGACATGTATATTATTGGTGGAATATAATGCTATTGGTAGTAAAAAGAGCGTTTGTTGAAAAAAGGGATGATTGTATATAGGTGAGCAAGAACGAGAAGAGCCGTGCAGTGCATCGAGTGATGGTTACCTCCGGCAGAAGGGAGGAGGTCAGGGTGGGATCACCCCACATGCGGGTGATTGAAGGCGGCGGGTCGGCCACGCGGCAAGCCGCAAGACCTCCCTCGAAACGCCGGGCATTGCCGGGCAAGGTGAAGAGGAGGCGCAGGATGGCCGTGGCCATCCTGGTCCTGCTGGCCGCAGGGCTTATCACCTATATCCTGCTCGGGCCGGTAACACGCGTTATCGAGAGCCGTCACAACCTAGCCCAGGCAGAAGCCCAACTGGCGGAGGAGAGGTCCCGTACCTGGGCCCTGGAGGAGCGCAAGGCCTGGGATATGACGGACAGGTTCGTAGAGCTTGAGGCCCGCGAAATGGGTTACGTCAAACCGGGCGAGATTCCCATTGTGGTCCTGGATCACCAGGATGAGGAGCCCGATACCACAAACACCACCGACAGCCCCGGCCCCTGAGCATCTTTCCTGGCCCGACTCTACACCTAGGGCAGGTGTCCGTGCTGCATGCCGCTGCTCTGATGCTCTGCTTCCTGCTGCTCGGTATCTTTTTCGCTCACCGGGGAGTCCATCTGCGGGGCGCCCGGCGCCGAGGGAGCATCCCCGGACGGCATGGGATCGGGGTCTCCCGCGGCCGGACTGTCGTACGTCCTCTCGCCGGGAGTGGTGGTTTCTTGTGACGGGGGTTCATCACCGGGAGGACAATTGCCGTTATGCTGCTGTCCCCCGGGCTCCTGCTGCGGGCTTTCCGGTTCTTGCTGGCCGCGGCGCTGGCGCATATGCATCATCTCCTGGTCGCAGACCCGGTAGGCGCTATCTATGGATTCACAGAGACCGGGAGGCTGGCCCTGGCACATGACCTGCATTGTGCTTGCCTGCCGGTAGAGCATCTCCTGGAAGTGCGCGGAAAGCTCCTCTGTTTCCCGCGGCGAGGTTGTATCGAAGAGGATTCCCGCGCCCTCGATGTTGCGGCTGTATTCCCGCGACCAACGGTCGGCTCCCTCCTGGTTGCCCGAGGCCGCCATCTTCTGCAGTTCCTCCATGCGGCGCTCGGAGTACCTCATCTCCAGGCGTATATCCTCTGTGCTCGAGGGGGTCAGGGTGATACGTGCCCGCTCGAAGAATATCTTGGTACCGTACAGGGGTGAGTCCGGCTGGGCGTTGTAGGAAAAAGCGTAGGCTCCGGTAGTGGAGACCAGCATCACCATCAGGACCGCCATGGCGACGACAATCACGTGGCGCAGCAGGGCCGGGCTGCGGTAGGTACGCCTCGCGGCCGCAGGCGCCTTCGCCTCCTCCTGTTGAACAGCCCTCACCCAAACGCGCTGCAGGCCGTGGTCCCTGAGACGGCTCGAGGCCTCTGGGGTTATCACCTCCGACAGGAAGGTAACGGCCGCCGCCTCTAAAGCTTCTCTCTTGCCTCTTTGCATGAGTGTCATCACTTCCAGCCCTGTTCTTCGAGTGCCTTTCCCAGGCGGCGCAAAGCGCGGTGTTGCATGGCGTTTACCGCCCCCTCGCTGCGCCCGAGGGCTTTCGCCACCTCCGCGTTGCTCATTTCCGCAAAGTACTTCATGACTATCACCTGCTTCTGGTTGGAAGGCAATCCCTCCAGGGATTCTCTCAACGCCTGCGCCCTTTCACCGTCCTCCAGGCTCTCCGGTGCGGGCGAAGCGCCGTTCTCCAGGTCATCTCTCAGTGCCTCCCGGCCTCTCCTGCTCCGCTTCCTCTGGTGGTCCACCATGAGGTTGTGGGCTATACGGAAGGCCCACGCCTTGAAGGGGCCGCGCTTCGGATCGTATGCGCCGATATTCAGCAGGCACTTGAGAAATACCTCCTCGGCGAGGTCTTCCGCGTCTTCCCTGCACTCCAGGTTCCAATACAGATACCTGTATACGGGATCAACCAGCGTCCCATATATCTCCGCGAAGGCGTCTCTATCACCATCGGCGGTCCGTAGCGCCAGTTCCTCCAGGGGCGTCAATTAGCCTGCCTTTCCCTTCACCTATACATACGTTATAAGGTTCCCACATGAACGGCCTTTAGGGCCATGATGTCAATAATAGTCTCGGCCGGGTGGGGATAATGAACGAGTGGCCAGGAATGGAGTTATAGGAGGTCTTCCCTGTAAAATTGCCCTTCAAGGGTGGGTGGGTAGAGAAAACGACGGAAAAAGCCATTGCGGCAGGGCGTACATGTCGGCCGCCGGGAGCGTATTAAGGGTTAAAAGCGACGAAAGCTGAGGAGGTGAAAAGATTTGAAGAACAAGGGAACGATCATCGCGGTGGCCGTGATAGCCCTGGTGCTGCTGGTATCGGCGGGTATAGCCATAGCAGCCGGTGTTGCAGGCGATTCCCAGGAGCGCTCCAGTGACGCCAGTGCCGCCGGAGATGCCTGCTCCTTCGCTTGCCGTAACAGTGGGGAGGAGAGCAACATCCGCGCCGAGAACTGCACTGGTGAGGAGAATGGTGCGTGTGAGGGCGATTGCGATCAGAACCAACTGCGCGAGCGCGACTGCGACGGAGACTGCGATGGCGAATGTGTGAATACCCAGAACCGTAACGGCAACCAGCCGGCGGAGGAAGCCACCGCGACAGGCATGCAGGTGGATACCGGTGCGCGGAACGGAGAATGCGCGGGCGACTGCGATCGCATTCAGGACAGGCTGTGTGACGGATCCTGTGACGGCGACTGCGACGGTGACGGCACGCAGAGCCAGAACCGCGGCGGCAGATAAGCAATTGGCCGGAGAGCGCGGACGGATCTCAGGCAGGGGCCGCACGTGTTCCCCGGGACGCGCTGAGAGATCGCAGAGACTCTACGAGAAGGGCCCCTGGTGGGCCCTTTCATTATTGTCCGCTGCCAGGCGCGGTGATAGAATCTTCTTGCTCTGCCGGGGAGGGGGAAGATCACGGAAAGGAGTGAGGCCATGGTAGATCACAAGTGGATCGGAAAGGCGTACGGCCCGATGAAGTACGAGATAGGTCGCGAGAAGATGAAGGAATACGCCGCCGCGGCCAAGGACGGGCGGCCCATCTATCACGACGAGGAATTCGCCGCGACCACCGCGTACGGCGATATCGTCGCCATGCCCAATTTCGCAGCGGTGTACGGCCTGCGCGGGGCGGGGATGGTCCTCCTCGACCAGGAGGTCAAGCTCAACCTGGCCATGCTGGTGCACGGCGCCCAGGAGTTCGAGTGGTTCACTGTAGCCAAGCCCAACGACGTGATCACCGAGACGGGCAAGATCGCGGACATCTACGAGAAGGGCAACCTGGACTTCGTGGTCTATGAGGGGGAGGCGAGGAACCAGGACGACGAACTGGTATGTCGCTCCCGCGCCACCTTCATCATCCGGGGAGGTTGATAGCCATGGCGGAACTCTGTGGCCTCAAGTATGAAGATATCGCGGTGGGGCAGGAGATCCCCTCCTTCTCCCACAAGTTCGACCGCATGGACGCCATCATCTACGCCGGGGCCGGCGGCGACTTCAATCCCATACATACCAACCCGTACTTCGCCAAGGACGTGGCCATGCTCCCCGACGTCATCGCGCACGGCCTCTTTAATATGGCCCTGTTGGGCAAGACGGTGGTGGATTGGATAGGTGACCCCGGCTATCTGAAGAAGCTCTCCTGTCAGTTCCGCGGCATGGTCATACCGGAGCAGACGGTGATTTTCAAGGGAAAGGTACGGGAGAAACTCGACGGCAACCTGGTGGTACTGGACGTTTGGGCCGAGAAAGAGGACGGGAGCGAAGTCCTCAAGGGGGGAGAAGCCACCGTCTTTCTTCCCTGACCTCTGAACGGGGGGTGAGGAGAGCGGCCAACCAGCGTAGCGTCTCGAGAAAGAGGGCGCGGTTTCCCGCGCCCTTATTTTCTTCGGGAATCTAAGCGTACAGACCCATGGTGGTGGCGATGATCTCGCGCATGATCTCGTCCGTGCCGCCGCCAATGCGCCCCAGGCGCGCATCGCGCCAGCTTCTCTGCACGGGATACTCCATCATGTAGCCATAGCCGCCCATGAACTGCATGGCCTCGTCGGCCACCTCGTAGGCCACCTGGGCGCCTATAAGCTTGGCCATGGAGATCTCCTTCACCGGGTACTCGCCCTGGTCGACCTTCCAGGCACACAGGTAAGTGAGCGCCTCCGCGGCCTCGAGCTTGGTGGCCAGGTCCGCGATGCGGTGGGCGATGGCCTGGTTCTTGCAGATGGGCTTGCCGAACTGCTCCCTCTCCTTGGTGTAGGCGATGGCCCCCTCGAGGGTGAGCTTGGCGCCGGCAATGGCCAGGGCCGATCCGATCAACCGCTCACCCTGCAGCTCCCACATGATGTTGTAGAAGCCGCGGCCTTCCTCTCCCAGCATGGCGTCCTCGGGAAGCATCATGTCCTCGAAGAAAATCTCCGCCGTATCCGAGGCGCGGCACCCCACCTTGTCCAGCTTGCGGTTGACCACGAACCCCGGGGTGTCCGTGTCCACCAGGAAGAGGCTCATGCCCTTGTAACCCTTGACCTTCTCGGTGCGGGCTACCAGGGTCATGAAGTTGGCGCGGTAGCCGTTGGTGATGAAGATCTTGTTGCCGTTCACCCTCCAGCCCCCGTTCACCTTCTCCGCATAGGTGGCAAGGCTGGCCACGTCGGAGCCGGCGCCGGGCTCGGTGATCCCGAGGCAGGCGATCTTATCGCCGGCGATGGCAGGGACCAGGTATTTCTGCTTCTGCTCCTCGGTGCCGAACTTGAGGACGGGAGGGGTGGCCATGCCCACCTGCACGGCTATGGCCATGCCCAGGCTGCCCGAGCCACAGCGGGTTATCTCCTCGGCCAGCACGATGTTGGTGAAGTAATCCCCGCCGCCTCCGCCGTACTCCTCGGGGTAATGCAGCCCCAGGTAGCCAAGCTCACCCATGCGCTTGAAGACCCAGTCCGGGAACAATCCCTCCTCTTCCCATTCCTCCGCGTGGGGGGCCAGCTCCTTCTCCACGAACTCCCGGATGCTCTGGCGCAGCATCTCGTGCTCCTCGTTGAAAAACAGACTCAGTCCCATTCCCTGCTCCTTTCGCCCGACAGATTATTAACCTGTACTTAACATTTTGGGAACAATAATAAGATAACCTCAACCGTGCCTAATTACAAGCTCCGGGCGATCCCGCGCCCAGGGCCTCCGGGTGGCACTTTTTGTAGAGGAACAATATATAATCTAGCAGAGATATTCTGCAGCTCACGCAATACGGGAAAGGAAGGGAAAGATGCTTTATTTCGAGGATTTTCAGGTGGGTGATGTCTACGTCAGCCGCGGCCGTACCATAACCGAGGCGGACATCGTTAATTTCGCGGCTTTCAGCGGTGACTGGTACCCGTTGCACGTGGATAAGGAGTATGCGGCTCGGAGCCCCTTCGGCGAGAGGATAGCCCACGGCATGCTCGTGCTCTCCGCCGCATCGGGCCTCATGCCCCTCACGGACTACGCCATCGTGGCCTTCTACGGCATGGATCGCGTGCGTTTCGTCGGGCCCACCAAGATCGGAGATACCATTCACGTGGAGGCGGAAGTAACGGAGAAAAAGGAGAAGGGTGAACTCGGAGGTGTGGTCACCTTCCAGCAGAAGATAGTGGACCAGCAGGGCAGCGAGAAGGCCATCTGCACCTTCAAGATCTTCATGGCCACGAAGGGCTGATCGCGCGGCGTATCGGTATCTCCGGCGCGCATGGCCGTTACGGCGTCGCCTGCATCCTCTTGATGACCTTCATCCCGGAAGACATGCCCTTCAGGCGGGTACGACCGGCGTGCAAGACCTTAGCGGTGACCGCCGTCGCGGCCGCGACGGTGATGCCGGACATGGCGGATATAATGGGGTGGTGACCCTGGCAATAGGCCCGCATTACCAGACCCTGGAGACGGGGGACCGGGAGACGGTGGAGAGACAGCTTGGCCGCCGCCTGCGCGGCACGGTCGCGGTGGCTTCGCGCTGTCCTTACGGGGTCGTGGAGGTCATCGCCACCTCGCCGCTTCTCGACGGCGACGTCCCCTTCCCCACCCTTTTCTGGTTGACCTGCCCCCTGCTGCAGCGTGCGGTATCCGGTCTGGAGAGCGGGGATTTCAGGGATGAGCTGCGCCGCAGAGCCGTGGAGACCCCTGGTTTCGCCGCGGCTATGCGCCAGGCGGAGCTGGATTACATCGCCGAGCGGGACAGATGGGCGATCGAGATGGGCGCCAGCGAGAAGGTCCAGATCTATTTCGTGGGCCGGGAGGGAGTGGGCGGAACGGTGAGCGGCGGGATGAAGTGCCTCCACGCGCACCTCGCCCATTTTCTGGCGGGAGGTGACAACCCCGTGGGAGCGGAGGTGCAGGAAGCGCTCACGGGACGGCAGGAAAGCGAGTGTGCGGGAGATTGCGGGCCTTTCTTGAGGGAGGATAGACGGCGATGACGAAAGTGCGCGTGGCCGGGATCGATATCGGCACCAACTCCGTGCGCATGCTCAGCGCCGAGGTCACGTGGGCCGCAGGGTTTCCCCGCGTGCGGACCCTGCACCGTCTCATGCGCATCACCCGCCTGGGGCAGGGAGTGGATGAACGGGGATACCTTAGCGGGAGCGCCGTCGAGCGTACGGCGGCTGTGCTGCGCGAGTATCGTGACCTGATGCGCGAGGAAGACGTGGAGGCCGTGGAGGTCGCCGCCACCAGCGCGGCCAGGGATGCGGCCAACGCCGGTGATTTCATGCGCCTCGTCGCGGAGATCGTGGGGTCGCGCCCCCGCACGCTCTCCGGGCAGGAAGAAGCCCGCCTGTCCTTCCTGGGGGCTACCTACGACCTGGGACCGCTGCTGCCGCAAGGGGATGCCGTCCTGGTGGTGGACATCGGGGGCGGGTCCACGGAGCTGGTGGTGGGCAGGGACGGCGACATACTGGAGGAGATCAGCCTGGATGTCGGCTGCGTGCGCATGAGCGAGAGATTCCTCGGGCATGACCCCCCGCTGCAGCGGGAACTCGCGGATATGGAGGAATATGTGCGCAAGGTCCTGGCCCCCAGCACAGGCCGTATTTCGCGCTGGACGCCGCGGCTCATGGTGGGGCTGGCGGGCACGATCACCACCCTCTCCGGTCTCGAGCTGGGCTTGCAGCGCTACGACGGCGATGCCGTACACCATTCCTGGTTGACCCTCGAGGGCGTGGAGGGATGGTATAGCCGCCTTAGCGCTCTGTCCCTGGCGGAGAGGAAGGACCTCATGCGCCTCGAGCCAGGAAGGGCCGACATCATCGTGGGAGGCACCGGCGTGATCCTGACGCTGCTGCGGGAGCTGGGTTGGGGACGTTTCCTGGTGAGCGAAAAGGACATCCTGGACGGCCTGGCCATATCCGCCGCCGGGGAGGCGCGTGGCTGACGGAGCCGACGTACATATCCAACGGGATGGCTGCGCAGCGCTTGGCGCAGGGTAATGCAAACCGCTGGCACCTAAGAGGTGGCACAGCTGCGACGAACATAGTAAACTTACACTGGGGCGTGCAGGAAGGCGCCCTTTTGACGTTGCGGGGAACGTACTCTCCACATGTGCAGGGCAGGGGAATGGGAGATGCATACAAAAAAAGTAATGGTCATAGACGATGAACCGGCCATACATCGCCTGCTCCAGATAATCCTCGAAGGGGAGGGTTATCTCATCGTCGGCCCGGAGGAACCGGGAGAGGCCGGCAGCACGCTGTCCGGAAGCAAGCCCGACCTCATCATCCTGGATATCATGATGCCGGAGATGAACGGCTTCGACGTTCTGCGCATGCTCAAATCCGACCCGGAAACCAGGGGTATCCCGGTGTTGATCCTCACGGTACGCAACATGATGGAGGATATGGAGAAGGCCCGTGTGCTGGGGGCCGACGCATACATGACCAAGCCCTTCCAGCCCGCCGAACTGGTGAAGGCTATACGCTCCCTGAGTTCCAACCACAGTTCCTGCCAGCGCTGACATATTAAATCCCGCGAGCGTTTCATGTCGTACGTCCATTGCCGTCGAGGTATGCGGCGCATGTTCCGCCCCCCACGATAGGCTCGATTGACGCTGTAAAAAGGCGGTGCTAGCATGAGGTTGCCTCTCTTCGGAGGCCCTATACGCGGATGAAAAATCGTGCCCGGGTGGTGGAACCGGTAGACACAAGGGACTTAAAATCCCTCGGGTTATCCCGTGCGGGTTCGACTCCCGCCCCGGGCACCACTATCTCTACCAGCGGTTTTATCCTGAGGGGAATGGGGGAGACCGGCCACTGAATCGCCACTGTTCCTGAAATCGTGCCTAAAGTGTGGCTGTGCACCCACTCAAGATGCGGACTCCAGCCTGGCCGACGCTTCCCGGGTGCGGGTTAGCCAGTAGGACGAGGGGGGCACCCCAATCTCCCGATATATCCCCTCCGACCTCTTCAGGTTCTCCAATGCCTCTTCCTGGAGGCCAATACTCCAAAAGAGTTCCCCCAAGAGAAGATATCCTTTAGCACAAACCAGCTTAAGCCCCTTTTCCTCGGCCATTCCAATTCCATGTCGGATGTTCTGCTCAGCAGTCCCGGCATCGGCAGGATCCGCTACCCCCAAAGTACTCCCAAGCGCTATCCAAGCCTCCATCTCGAAAAGCGCTGTTCTATGCTCTACAGATAACCTCAATGCCTCCCTGGCAGCCTCCATGGCGCTGCCGATCTCCCCTGCAGCTGAATAAATCCAAGCTAGAAATAGATAGGCTTCAGGAAGTAAAACAGGGACTCCGGTTTCCCTCTGCAGTCTGATACCATTCGCCGCATGATACCTTGCCGATTCGTGATCACCAAGCATGGAATATCCGAAACCGAGGGCGGAGTAGACTGTACCAAGGAGTATCTCTATTCCCGTTTCCTCGAAGCATTCGATAGCTTTTCGCGAATGACTAATCGTTTCTTCTGCATTTCCCTCAAACCACATCACCGACACATAGCTTGCTTCTATCCATCCAATTCCCCATGTGTCATTTATAGAAAAAGCGTTTTCAAGCCCCTTATTCAAGACGGACCTTGCCTCGTCTAACTCCCCTAATAGCCCCAATGCGGTCACGCACCATCCACATAATTGCGAGTATACGTTGAACCCTCCTGCGAAAAGATCTTGTTCTCTTCTCTGCTCCTCCAGGAGCTGGAGGGCTTTTCGGGTAGTATCAGCCACCTTCAGACAGTCACCTACGAGATTCCTGGCGGTACAAACATCATTGGCACTGCGGGCCATGGTATCGATCTCGCCTATCCTTTCCGCCATGTCGAAGCTCTTCTCGGAGTACTCCAACCCCATCAAGTTATTTCCTCGTAATGTATGGTAGAGTCCCAATCTGCGGTATACCCTTACGAGGTACCTCTCATCCTTTAAGTCTTCAGCAATCCTTTCCGCCTGTTGTAGTATCCCAAGGCTGCCTTCCGGGTAGTTTAGGAACGTCATGGGGCTCCAAGCTGAGAGGTAGATCTCCAGCTTCTCACCTTTCCTTTCCCCAGTCTCAGGTTGGGTATCGAGAAAGCTTATGGCTTCCTTGTAGAAATTAACCGCCTCCCAGTTGGAATAGTCTTTCGCAGCCTTGTCCCCGGCGAGCTTGAGGTAGTGGATAGCCTTCTCTGTATCCTCGCTGCGGGAGTGATGATAGGCCAGGGTCTCGTAGAAATCCTCCAGGGTGCCAGGGTAGAGTCGTTCGATTGCCTGGCCTATTCTGCCGTGCATTTCTTTCCTTCGCTTGAGGAGGAGGCTTCCGTATGCCACCTCCTGGGTGAGGGCGTGCTTGAAGATGTACTCCGGCTCTGGGAAGAGACTCTTCTCGTAGATGAACTCCATGGACTGTAGCTGCATGAGGTAGGACTTCAGAGGCTTGCTGATGCCGGTGACCTCCTCTAAAAGACGCAGAGAGAACTCCCTCCCGATGACCGAGGCCACCTGCATGGTTTCCTTGAGCTCTTCTGCCAGGCGGTCCAGGCGGGAGGCGATGATGCCCTGGATGGTGTCCGGTATCTGGATGCCTGCGGGAGTGGTGGAGAGGACGTAGTGCTCGTTGTCTCTGACGATGGAGCCCGACTCCAGGAGTCCCCGGGTAAGTTCCTCGATGAACAGGGGGTTGCCGGCGGTCTTTTCCATTATGAGGTCGCTGATCTCGGGAGATACTTCTCCCTCAAAAAGAATAGCCTTTATCAAATCTATGCTGGATTCCTGCGGGAGGTAATCCACCCGGATCTGGCTATAGAAGGTCTTGGATGCCCAGGCTGGGGTGTAATCAGGGCGGTAGAGCAGGAGGAGCAGGATGCTAGAGGTCGGCATACCCTCGATGAAGTAGGACAGGAACTCCTCGGTGGTCTTGTCTATCCAGTGCAGGTCTTCGATGGCCAGGACGAGGGGGCTCTGCAGGGATTCGGCCGTGAGGGGGTAGCGTGCGGCCTCGAAGACCCGCTCCCGCCTCTGAGCAGGCTCCAAAGAGAGATAGGCTTGATCATCTACCTCCAGCGAGAGGAGCTCCTGCAGGGGTGGGAGGATGTGTGGGAGCTGGCCGCCGAGGGAGGCCAATCTACCTTCCATTTTCTGCTTGCTCACAGCTTCCTCTTCTCCCTCGTGGATGTCGAAGTAGCTCCGGAGGATGCCCAGGATGGGGAGGTAGGCTATGGCCTCCCCGTAGTGGATGCAACCTCCTTCGAGGTAAGTGCATTCATCCTCGGGGAGGAGCACCCGGAATTGCAGGAGCAGGCGGGACTTGCCCACCCCCGGCTCTCCCACAATGCCCACCACCTGGCCGGAGCCTGCCTTGGCCTGCTGGTAGCGGTCGTTGAGCTGGTCTAGTTCTTTTCCCCGTCCCACGAAGGGGGAGAGGTCACGGGATAGGGAGGCAGTCACCCTCCCCCTGGTTGGAAGTGCTACCAATACTTGATATGCATGCACGGGATCAGCTTTTCCTTTGATTTCGATCTCTCCCAGGTCGGAGAAGTCGAAGTAGCCATCCGTGAGCCGATAAGTGCTCTCAGCCACCTGTACCATGCCCGGCTCTGCTGAGCTCTCCATGCGCGAGGCCAGGTTCACGGTGTCCCCCAGGGCGGTGTACTCCATGGTGAGGTCATCCCCGATCCTGCCCACGATGACCAGGCCGGTGTTTATCCCGATACGTATGGAGAGCTCCATGCCCCGGGGCTTCAATTTCTCTCCGTATTCGGCCAGCCTTCTCTGTATGGCCAATGCTGCATAGAGCGCACGATGGGGGGCGTCTTCATGGGCCAGGGGAGCCCCGAAGAGGGCCATGAGCCCGTCGCCTAAGAACTGGGCGATGGTGCCCTCGTATCTGTGTATCTCCTCCGCCATGATGTCTATGGTAGGTCTGATCAGGTCTCCCACCTCCTCGGGGTCCAGTTTCTCCGAGAGGGGAGTGAAGCCCACCACGTCGGCAAAGAGCACCGTGACCTGCTTGCGCTCCCCCTGCAGGGAGGAGCGGGAGGAGAGTATCTTCTCGGAGATGTAGCTGGGCGCTGAGGGAACGGAGGCGGTAGTGGAGATCTCCCTTTCCCCTGGCTTTATGCCTAAGGCCTTGAGCCCCTCCACCACCCGGGGGACGCATGCAGAAAGGCCCTGCTCCGCGCAGAGCATGGCCGTGCCCCCCAGGGCATGCCTCCACTCCGGCTGCCTCTCCTTGAGCTCGGGCGGGGTCACCCCTAAAAGCACGGGGATGAAGGGTATCCTTCTCTCGAAGGCCCCCACCACCTCCTTGGTCACCTGGTCTGATGACAGGGCTGCGGGGGTCACCAAAAGGACCACCGCATCGCATGCCTCCATGGCCTGGGTGATCTGGATGAGGTAAGAGATGCCGGGGAGGACGTCTCTCTCGAAGAACCAGGCGGTGTAACCCGCTTGTTCTAATCCCTGGACCAGCTCACGCATGAAGGGCTCGTCCGCTATGACGTGGCTGATGAAGATGTTTCCCATGGGCCGCTTCCTCGCACGATGATGATAGAAACAGCCAGGGAATTCCTTTGGTGATCAGGGAACCAACCGCCATGAGGCCAACGCGTTGATTGTGTTCCCCATGCTTTATTGATGCCCGCATTCCCCGTAATAGCCCAGCAGGGAGATTATATCATTTTTACAGGAAAACCCAGGATTTAAAGACTTCTGGAGTCCTATTTGTAATCTACTGCCTGCCTACTTGTGTATTGTGTTAGATTGTAATACAATTGCATTGAGGTGATTTGCATGAGAGAGTCGGTTACCATAAGCCTTCCGGCTAATCTGAAGAAAAAGCTTGATCAAGCGACTAAACGAGGGCATGTTAACCGGAGCGATATCGTCCGGGATGCCCTGCGACAATATTTCGCTCTCCAGGACTTCAGGGTCATCCGAGAAAAGGCGGTCGCTGAGGCCGAGGCCAGGGGCATCTTTACCGACGAGGATGTATTCAAGGAAATATCTTGAGGGTCTTCTTCGATACTAACGTCCTCGTCTCCGCGTTCATCGCCCACGGCACATCGAGCGAGGTGTTCGAGCATTGTCTATCGTCCTGCCAGGTCTATACCTCTCCATTAATAATGGACGAGTTAAAGGACGTGCTCACATCCAAATTCCGTCTATCAGTCTCCAGGATAACGGAAATATCCGAGTTCCTGACGAATAACTTGGAGCTTGTCGAAGCCGGCAGGTTGGAAGAGAAGGTCTGCAGGGACCCTGATGATGACTTCGTGCTTGCGGGAGCCCTTGCGGCCAGCACCGACTGCCTGATAACCGGCGATGAAGACCTCCTTATTCTTAAGGAATACAAGGATATCCGCATCATTAGACCGAGTGATTTCTGGCGCTTCGAAAAGGCCTTCAGCTCTGCCCATGAATAGGGGCTAAGGTCGTTTCTGGGTTTCCTCAAGAAACAAGGTGGCGGAGGGGTCGGGATTCGACCCCGGGGGGGGGTGCCACCCAACGGTTTTCAAGACCGTTGCTGTGGTCATCACTGTGCCTGAGATTGTGCCTGACAGGATGCTACGTCACGCAACTCAGCGCAAATCACTGCAACTCGGCTAGTAAAACCCCGGGCCAGGAATCTGCGCCTTGACCTGGGATTATGCTGAATTCTGACATCCGGACATAGGTACCCCGATCCACAAATACGATCACATTCGAACACCGCTGCATCCCCGCCCGCTGTGTTCCGCTCCCTGCGGCGTACTCGCGGAGTACGCCTCGGTCGCGCACCTTGCGGGCGCGGCGCCGCAGCGCTCTCGGTGCAGACTGTATTTATGGACCGGAGTACAAAAAATCCCTCGGGTTATCCCGTGCGGGTTCGACTCCCGCCCCGGGCACCACTATGTTTACCAGCGGTTTTATCCTGTAATGGATGGGGGGGAGACCGACCACGGAATCGCTACCGTGGCTGGGCTTGTAGCAAGAGGTGGCTTAAGACTCTCCATGCGGCCGCTGAGCTCTCAAGCGACACGCATCACAATCGACATCAACCGTTATTCTTCTGAAAACTCCGGATTGAGCTCGGTATCCACGGCCCAGTCCTTGCCCCATAGTTGCGGCCACTTGAAGGGGCGGTAGGTTATGAGCTTGGGCCGGCCGCCCTTCCAGAGGTCGTAACGCGGATTCGAGTACTTCTCGAAGAAACTCACGACCTTCTTGTCCAGTTCGGCTGCGATCTTCTTGTAACCGGGCTTGCCATACACGTTCTCGTACATATCGGGGTCGTTGACCAGGTCGTAGAGTTCGTTCTCGGCCTCCATCGCCTCCAGGCGCTTCCAGTAGGAGTACTGCGGGGTACGGATCCCCCGCGTCTCCTCGTGTTCGAAATATACCTCCTGCTCCCAGCCGGCCAGCGGCTCTCCCCGCAGCAGCGGAGCGAAGCTGCGGCCCGGGGAGTCGGCTATCTCCACGTCTCCGAAACCCAGGTAGTCGAGGATGGTGGGGAAGATGTCGACCTCGCTCACCATGAGGTCGGGCACGCGGTTGGCATCGATAGCGCCGGTATGGCGCATGATGAGGGGGATGTTGACGTTCTGGTCGTACATAACCTGGGGAAAGCCCAGCCCCGCCGTCCACCAGCCGTGTTGGCCGTAGGGCAGGCCGTGATCGGAGAGGTAGAGCACCAGGGTGTTCTCCTCCAGCTTGTTGCGCTCGAGGGCCTCCATGATGACTCCCACCCCGTGATCGACCATGGCGTTCTGCGCGGCTATATTGGCCCGGCTGCTGGGGTCGTTGTGCATCCTAACGTAGTCGAAGACCTCCGCGTTCAAAGCCTCGAGCATTCCCAGCGGATCCGCCGAGTCGAGCTCCGGGCTGGCGTTTGGGTCGTAAGGCTTGGTGATGAAAGCCAGCAGCTTCTCATGGATATGCTCCTGCAGAGGCTTGAAATCGAAATCCTCGTAATCCTTGTAGAATGGATTCTGGTGATCGGGCCCGAAGGCCGTGGGGGACATGGTATAAGGGCCGTTGAAGCCCACGTAGAGGAAGAAGGGCTTCTCGTCATCGTAGTCGTCGAGGTATTCTGACGCCTTCTCAGCCCAGAATTCCACCGCGTGGCGGTCCTTGACCTCGTATTCCTTCCCGTTGTCGAGGACGCGGGTGTTATAGAAATCGGTGGTGTGCCCCCTGGGGAAGGCCACCCAGTGTTCGAAACCCACTGCAGGCTTAGCGCACTGGCCCAGGTGCCACTTGCCCACTAGGGCCGTGTTATAACCGCGGTTTCTGAGGGTCAGGGGGAGGGTGCGGAACTCCCGCACGGCCGTCCACTCCTCGGGGAGATAGGAGAGGTTGTCGTTGAAGGGCTCATGCACGCCGTGCTGGCTGGGCATCAGCCCCGTGAGTACCGAAGCCCTGGTGGGAGAACAGAGGCCGTTGGTGCAGTAGCCGTTGGAGAAGCGCATGCCCTGGCGGGCCAGCTTGTCCAGGTGCGGGGTGCGGTGCTCGGCGTTGCCGTAACACCCCAGGGTTCCGGCCCACTGGTTGTCGACGATGATGATGAGTAAGTTGGGTTGCCTGTCCGGTGCCTTTTTTTCCATGCGAGCGCTCCTTCTACCTTTGTTTCGTTGGTGGTCCAGGCTGACTGACACGTATGCCGAACGCTTAAAGTCTAGCATCTCCACCATCTATGGGGAATGAAGCGATGCGCGTCTGGTGACAGGTGTCGGTGCAATTTCAAGATCCACAGGGGCCGACACGGGCCTTTAATACCTCACCCCTGGTCGGCCCTTGCCTTGGAGATGCGGGCGAAGATGAAGTCGAAGAGGTTGCCGGCAGACCTCTTCACCACGCCAAGGCGGACCGGATAGTAGTAATCGGATTCGAACCAGCCGTTATCCGAGTAGTAGGTGTAATCCAGATAACTGTCATCGAGCGTAAGCCTGATGCTTTGCCGGGACATCCTGAAGATCATGAGCTCAAACAGCGTGGGCACGTGGTCGCGCGAACCAATCAGTCGCGCGTGGAAACGCTTGCTCTGCCTGGCGAGAGTCTTGTCCCGCTTGCATTGTTCCTTCTCCGTCATGGGCTCGAAAGCAGTCGAGCAGCTGCCCTTCACTACGTCGAAACCGAGGCCTCTCCCCACGAAGCCGAGGTACTTCACGATCTTCCGGCCTCCGTAAACACCCTGGACGACGATACTGGTGAAGGTCTTGCGGTGAAAGCGGGGACGGTGAAAAAGGAAGCCGAGCCGGTCGAGGAACGTCTTCATAGTGCCGGAGACCTGGAAGGAGTAGTTCGGTGAGGCGAAGACCACGCCATCGGACGCCATGATCTTCTCCAAGAGCACGTCCCGGTCGTCCTTCAGGGGGCAGAACTCCTCGCCCTTCTCGAAGCACAGCTTGCACCCTCTGCACGTCTCGATGCGGTAGTCGCTCAAAGGGACGATCTCATACTCGACGCTGCCGCGTGCCTCCAGCCGCTCGAGGAACTCGCGCACGGCGCTGTAGGTGTGTTTCTTGCGTGCGGAACCGACGAAAGCAGTAACCCTCTTCCCCGCGGAATTTGCCGGCAAGACAAGTCCTCCTTAGATAGACATTCCCTGGGCAATATACCGTTGCTCACGTTCAGCGGACAGGTCTGCAAATGAGATTATAACATCCTGGAGGAAAGCTCCGGCCGCCGTGCATGCCAGCGATCAGGCTTCTTTGCTGGCGCATGAGCCGATAGCCTGAGCCTATGGAGAGAAGCATTATGTCACCATGGTTGAGCTGCTTTCCTCGGCTGGTTTAGAATAAGAGCGGCTTAAGTGTTCGTCTCGGGGGTGATATATGCATTACAGCCGGTGCAGGGTATGCGGTGTCCCGAAGATCGTCAGCCGCCTCAACCGCTGGATGCCTAACGGCACCATAGTAAGCAGGGGAGACTCGCGCATCCGCCAGGCCTTTTTCGAGGCCGACCTGCTCCCCGAAATAAGGCGCCGCATATCCGAGGGTCTGGGCTTTCCCGTAAACCGTATTTTCTATGAAGCGGAGCGCAATACGGCGCGCATTGTCATCGCAGCTCTCCTCAAGTCACAGGCCATTAGGGCGACCCTGCACATCCCACCCCTCAAGCAAGGGGCGGTGCGTTTCTTCAACAACATGGCGTGGATGACGGGCACGGCCAGCTCGCGCACCGTCGAATACCGTGCCGGAAAATACGGGGTGGCGCGCATACGCAATCCCTGGGACCTGGACCTCATGGCCGCAGTAGTGGTGGGCACCTTCGAAGCCCTGGAGGGCAAGCCCCTGCGCTCGTTCTGGAAGAAGGAGGATGGGGAATACCTGCTGAGGGTGGAGGTAACCGAATCGAAGCCCGAGCTGTCCGCACGCCTGGAGGTGGAATACCCACCCGTAAAGGACGGGGACTACCGCCATCACCGCTGCCCTCGCTGCGGAATTCCGCTGGACATCAGGCACCTGGAGTGGAAAGAGGAGGAGGGCATTATCGTCGACCGGCGCCGGGGGATACGCATGATCAATTTCGAGGGATTGACCCTCCACCGCGTAGCCCGGGAACTGGTACGGGAGTTGGGCGATGTGGTAGTCCCCATAATCGTGGACGCGGAGAGGGAATATACGAAGAAGATGCTGGATGATCTGGGGATTACCGGATCATCCGACGAGACCAGGGGAGACCTGCTGCAGGAAATGCTCTCCATGCTCCCCCTTTACGGCCAGGGTCTGGCGACCGATTTCGAGTTCACCAGCGGCGGAGTACTGCGGGTATGGGTGGACAATCCATACAGCGACCTGTTCATGGCCGGCAGGCTGGCTGCTTTTTACGAGGCCATGGAGGGGAAAAGAGCCAGGGTCGACTGGTCGGAGGCCGGGCCTTCCTCGGTCTCCTACCTGCTGGCCGCCGAGTAGACGCCGAGGCATCCACGCAAGGGCAGTCAAAAACAGGGGCAATGCATACCGGGGCGTGCGATCGCGTTAACACCTGGGGGAGGGAACGGCTCTGCGGGATAGAAAAAAAGGGGATTCCTGGCTGGAGGCATTCAGGCGGGTGCGTAAGGGGATGCCACCTCCCAGCAAGGTCAAGCCGGGAAAAAAGGGCAAGGGGGTGCCCTACAGACGGGAGCGGGAAAAGCGGGAGGCGCCCGAGTAACGGCGGATGATGGCCACCGCGAATCAGTGAACATCAAACCGTACAGGGATGATTTCGCATTAAGCAGGAGGGGTTCGTACAAGCGCGCGAGCGCGGAAGGGGGAAGGGAGTATGGAAGAGGTCTCCATCGAGATCGTGGAAAACCGGTTCATGCACGAGCTTGTGAGCCCGGGGGACAGGTTTCTCGGCGACATAGTGCGGAATTTCGTAGACCGGGAGATAATGCCCATCCGGCGCGAGATGGAAGCCAGCACCCGCGGCGATTTCGAGCTGGTGCGGGAGGTGCAGAGGAGGCTGGTCGGGTTGGGCTTCCAGGGCGCCTTCCTCCCCCCGGAGTACGGGGGGTGGAACCTGACCTCGGCACTCAGCTACTGCATCGTACTGGACGAGTTCTCGCGGGGGGAGCCGTCATGCATAGCCACCCTGGGGGGTGGGGCCTGGGCTTTCCGGCCGGCGTGCATCGCGGGCAACCCGACCCTGCTGGAGGATTTCTCCCCCCGCTTCCTGGGGTCGGACCCCTACGTCGCCTGCTTTGCCATGACCGAGCCCTCTGGCGGATGCAACATAGAGAACCTGGACATGAAGGGTAAGGGGATCCACACCCGGGCCGAGCTGGACGGGGACGAGTGGGTGATAAACGGCGCCAAGGTATGGCCGACCAACTCCGGGGTCTCCGATGTCTACTGCGTGGTCTGCAACACCGACCCCTCCCTGGGAGACGAGGGTATCGCCCTCATCTACGTGCCGGTACCCATCCCCGGTTACAGCTTCGGCAGGTTCGAGGACAAGGCGGGCTTCCGCTCCAGCCGCGAGGGGGATTTCTACTTCGACAACGTGAGGGTGCCCAAGGAATACCGTGCCGGCGGGCCAGGTCTGGACGCGGAGCTACTCCACGACAACCTGGTCTTCGCGCGCCTCTTCAGTGCCGCCTGGGCCGCGGGGATAGCCCAGGGGGCCTTCGACGAGGTCATGGCCTTCAGCGCGGAACGCAAGGTAGCCGGCAAACCCATCCGTCAGCACACCCTGGCGGCCAACACCCTGGCGGATATCGCCATCGGCATCCAGGTGGGCAGGGACTCCTACGTCAACGCCGCCTACATGTTCGACCACCCCGAGATCTACGGCAAGCGCACCTCCAAGCACATGATCTCCAGGTCAACGGTGGCCAAGGTCTTCTGCTGCGACATGGCGGTGAAGGCCACCAACCAGGCTATGGAGCTCATGGGCAACTACGGTTGCGCCACCGACTACCACGTGGAGAAGCTGTGGCGCGACAACAAGATCATCCAGCTCTGGGAGGGGGGAGCGCAACTGGGAAGGATGGACGTGGCCAGGGGCTATTACGACTACGACCAGTTCTACGAGAACGATCTGTACGACCTGATGCAGGAGATGCGAAGAAAATGAGACAGCGAGATGGTGCGAGGATGGCGGTGGCAGGAATCGTACGGATCGAGGGAGGTCAGGGATAATGGCACAGGTATCCATAGAACGCAAGGAGAACAGGTTCGTCCAGGACCTGCTGAGCCCGTCGGATAGACTGCTCTTGAGCTCCACGCGGGACTTCGTGGAGCAGCAGATCATGCCCGTGCGCAGGGAGCTGGAGGAGAGCACGTACTCCGACTACAAGCTGGTCGATGAGATGCAGGGAAAACTGCTGCCCCTGGGTCTGCAGGGCGGGTTCCTGCCGGAGGAATACGGGGGCATGGGCCTGACCTCCGCCCTGACCACCGCGCTGCTGGCGGAGGAGGTGGGGAGGGGAGACGCCTCCCAGTTCAACTCGCTGGCGGGCGGCCTGCTGGCCATGCGGCCGGCGATCGGCGCCGGCAACCGGGAGGTGCTGGAGCGTTTCGCGCCCCGCTTCACCCAGGAGGAAGAGATATACCTGGGCTGCTTCGCCGCGGGCGAGCCCGGAGGGGGGAGCGATATCGAGAACCCGGATCTCCGGGGCACGGGCATCAAGACCAGCGCCGGCCTCGCGGGCGGGTCCTGGGTGCTCAACGGCGCCAAGGCCTGGGCCGTCAACGCGGGCCTCGCCGGCGTGTACTGCGTGGTCTGCACCACGGATGCCTCCTTGGGAGACGAGGGCGTCGCCCTGGTATACATGGAGGCTCCCATGCAGGGATTCAGGTTCCTCGGACACGAGGATAAATCCGGCCTGCGGGGTAGCCGGCAGGGCGGCTGCGAGATGGCGGACGTGCGCGTGCCCGAGGCATGGCGGGCCGCGGGACCGGGCAGGGATGCACAGCTCTTCCGCGCAAACCAGGCCTTCGCGCGCATCATCGCTGCGGGGCTGGCAATCGGGATAGCCCAGGGGGCGCTTGACGAGGTCCTCGCCTTCACCACCGACAGGATGGCGGCCGGCAAACCCATCCGGCAGCATACCATCTGCGCCAGCATCCTGGCCGATATCGCCATCGGCATCCAGGTGGGCAGGGACGCCTACGTAAGTGCCGCCTACCAGTACGACCGCCCCGAGACCTACGGAGAGGGCCACTCCACGCCCATACTCTCCCGGGCTTCGGCCGTCAAGGTATTCTGCTGCGACGCCGCCATAGGCGCCACCAACCGCGCCATGGAGCTCATGGGCTCCTACGGTTATGTCAGCGATTATTACGTGGAGAAGTATTGGCGGGACGCCAAGGCCCTGCAGCTCCAGGAGGGGGGCGCGCATCTCGCCAGGCTCGACGCGGTGCGCGGCTGTTACGACTTCGACCAGTTCCACCGCAACGAGCTGTACGAGCATATAAGGGGGGGAGGTAGCACGTAGCCCGCATATCCGCCGAAGCCTTGGCGGAGGTGGGCGGCTCGGAAAGATCGCAAAGAAGAAGGGGCCCCGCACGGGGCCCCTTGTTTCTAACCCTTACCGTCAGATCCTGCGCATCTGTACGATACCGAGCATGAGGGCCATCAAGCCCAGGAGCATGAGCACCCCGGCGATCAACAGCAGCGGAAGCTGGTCCCAGCCGGTCGCCGGCAGCTGGCCGGTGCCCGTATCCGTCGTGGGGGCAACCACCTCGCCCGCGACTTGCGCGGCGTTGTGGAAGTCCACGACCAGGTCCTGGTTGGGCATCAAGGTCACCGCCTTGCTCGCGGGGCTGGTGGCGTCCATGCCGCCGGGAACCGTCTCCGCCACGGTGTAGTTACCGCCCTCCAGGTTGGGGAAGGCGTAACTGCCGTCGGGGTTGGTGGTGGCCACCATGGTCACGTTGACGCCGGTGAACGTGGTGCCGGTGAGGGTGATGGTCACCCCTCCGATGCCACTCTCGCCTGCATCGTCTACGCCGTTCCTGTTGACGTCGTTCCACTTGGTGCCGGATATGGAGCAGTGCTGGGCGTTGAGGAAGACGACCTCGATGTCGTCGCCCGCCCCGACGTAGATCTCCCAGCTCGCATGGCCGGTCTGATAATAGCCTTCCGGAAGCGTCTCCTCCACGATGTAGGTTCCCGCCTCGAGCGCCTCGAACGAGAAGGCGCCGGTAACGGCCGCTGAGGTCGTCACCGCAAGGGCTCCGACCTTACCCTTCTCGCTCAGGGAGATGGTCACTCCCCCCATGGGCTTATCGGTCGGATCGATCTCCCCATCGCCGTCGATATCCAGATACTTGGTACCGGTGATCCTGCCGTAGGGCGCGTTGCCGAAGAGCACCTCGGCGTCCTCGCCGCAGGCCAGATCCACGACGACGAGGTTGGGCGTGGAGGCGTAATGCCCGGGGGGCACGGTGGACTCGTCTACCTCCACCGTGTACTCACCCGGCAACAGCTCCTCGAAGCAGAAGTGGCCGTCTTCGTCCGTGACCGTGCTCTCCTCGTCGTCGAGCCACACGGTCACGTCCGGTATACCGGGTTCGCCCTCGTCCCACTCACCGTCGCCGTTCTCGTCCAGGAACTTGTAACCGCAGATGGAGCCGTACTTGGCGTTGCCGAAGTTCACCGGCCCGTAGTCCTCGCCGCAGCACAGCTCCACCCCGACGGGATTCGGTGTGGTGGGATAGAAGCCCTGGGGCGGCTGCTCGCTTACCTGGTAGTATCCAGGCGGCAGGTTCTCGAAACCGTACCAGCCGCTGCTATCGGTCTGCGTGCATTTCCCGGCTCCGTTCCCGCTGGAATCGGCAGCGCCGTTGTCTCCATGGTTCAGGCAGATGGTCACGCCCTCCATGGGCGGCTCGCCATCGTCCCACTCGCCGTTGCAGTTCTTGTCCCAGAACTTGTAGCCGCTGATGGAGCCGGCGGGAGCGTTGAAGAAGCACAGCATCTTCCACTCGCCGCAGCACAGGTTCACCGTGTATGCGCCGCCGCACGGGAAGGAGGGATAGTAGCCGCAGGGCACGACCTCCTTGACCGTGTAGGTGCCGGGCTCCAGGCAGGTGTCGAACATGTAGGCGCCGAGCTTGCAGGTGACGGCGGTGTCCACGAGCTCGCCATCCCGCCACAGCTGGATCTCGACCCCGGCCATGGGACGGTCCCCGCAGCTCAGCCCGCCGCTGCAGTCCCGGTCCTCCCACTTCATGCCCAAGATCCTGCCGCAGGGAGCGTTGCCGAAGTCGATGCCGCATGCGTCCTCGCCGCACTCCAGGGTAACCATGTGCGAACCGCACTCGGGATAGGTCTGGTAGTAACCGCAGGGCACGACCTCGCTGAGCGTGTAGGTGCCGGGCTTCAGTCCCTCGAAGCAGTACCTGCCCTTCCAATCGGTCTTCTTGGAGAGCTGGACACCCTCGCCGCTCAGGACGATGGTGACTCCCCAGAGGCCGTCCTCGCGGCGGTCCCACTTGCCGTTGCAGTTCTCGTCCTTGAACTTGGAGCCGCAGATGGAGAGGTAGCGCGCGTTACCGAAGTAGACCGTCTCGTCCTTGTCGCACTCCGTCAGCGTCACCTGGGTGCTGGTTGCCGTGGTGGCGTAGTAGCCGTCCTTGCCCGCTTCGCTCACCGTATAGGTACCGAGCTGCAGGTCGTCGAAGCAGACCTTGCCCTTGTTCGGTCCAGTGCTTGGTGTCGTCTTCTTCCAGGTGCTGCAGCCCTTCGTGAGAGTTATCTGCACTCCTCCCAAACCGCACTCGCCGCAATCCATGCGGCCGTTGCAGTTCTTGTCCTCGAACTTGATGACGCAGATCCTGCCCTTGGGGCAGCAGAGAACCTCCACCTCCTGCGGCAGTTGGGTTACCAGCCCCCCATCGAGCCCCGGTACCGCTTCCTCCTCTTCCTCCTCCGGGACCTCGACTACGATCTCCGTCTCCTCGGTCTCGTTGTCGGAGAGGACGCTTTCCTCCTCCCCGCCTTCGATGATCTCCGGTTCTTCAGCCTCAACCGGATCTTCAGCCTCAGCATCGATCTCCTCGTCCGATGCGGGCTCCTCCTCGGCTGGTTCGTCGCCAGCCGGTTCCGCGCTATCGGGCGCCTCCAGCGCAGTGTCCGCAGGATCCTCTATGGATTGCTCAACTGCGTCCGGCTGATCGCCCTCCGGCGCCGCTGCTACGATCCCCGTGAATAGAGTCGTCAAGACAAGGGCGAGCATAGCGAGAATGGCTATCCATCTCCTTATCTCTTTCAATTCTTCACCCCCAATGAGCGGTGTTTACCGGCATTACTTTGCGATAAGAAAGCAGTGATTTCTTTGCTGGTGGGTCCAGACCTCCTTTCGTCTCTGCTGATGCGCTGCGAGGGAAGATTTGCCTGACTCGGCATTAAACGGATATCAAGATGTAAGACGAAAGAAACGCCAAAGTATCTACGCCGAATCTGTTCTGGCCCTCGACCGGGAAAACTGCCCATTCTCCGGCCCGCGCCGTGGTCTCCCTTACCCTATCCCTTCGCTCTTTTTGTCTCCCGTATCCCTATATGATAACGCCCGATCATCTGCGATGACCGGGCCGGTTTCACCATTAGCTCCCCGCGTCCCAGGTGACCAAGTCAAGGACGAGGATCGCAGCTTCCCACCGATATGTCGTATGCTGTTTTTTGCAGACTTATTATACCATTTTCACCAACCGCTCCATCAATAGTTATCTATTCCCAATTCGGGCATAAGTAAACGCTGGTAAGCAGAACTAGCTGGAAATTCAGCTCCCGGGCAAGACCCCCCCTACAAGGGATCGCGCCTCCTTGCCTCGTTCCGGGGGCATCCTTTGCTAGAATCATAGAAGCGATGGCGATACGGCGGCGGATGGATTCCGGCCATCGATGGAGAGAGGAGGCATGTGTTGTATAGGGGTCGCGGCAATGGCAGGAGGCGGGCTTTAACCGCCCTGTTCTGGTGTACGGCGATCCTTCTCGCCCTGTCTTTCGTCTTCACCATATGCGGCAGCGCCGCGAACCACGATGGACTCCTCTTCGCCGGCATCATCGGCTGGCTGACAACATCCTTTCTGGTCTTCACCTGGCTGGTGCTCTGGATGTGGAGCAGGACCGGAAGATACAGGCGGTAGAAAGCCGCCTCGCAGGCATCCCCAGCTCTGCCGGCCCCGGAGAGCCGGTGCCATCGCTTGGATTTGCAGGCCGCGTGTGAGACGATGGCATAGAGGTACCGGGGGTCACGTGGGGAGGGAATATGGGATGGAAGGGATAACTCGATCCGTCCGCTTTGTTCGCTTTACGAGCGGACGGTGGATGCCCTGCTTCTATCTCAGAGAGAAAGCCGAGGGTAGAGATTGACGCTGCGTCGGAAGACGATCCTGGTTATTGTGCCCATCTTCATCGCCCTGCTGGTGATTCTGAACCTCATATCATGGATCTTCATCCAGGGCAGCTATGACAAACTGGAGAGGGATGCCGTGAGCGAAAACATCTCCCGGGCCCTCATCACCTTCTCCGATAATATCAGCAGCATCGCTACGACCTGTAAGGATTGGGCGTACTGGGACGACACTTATGATTTCATGGCGGACAGAAACCAGGCTTACATCGATTCGAACCTCGATATCTGGGTGTTCGAGAACCTGCAGCTGAACGTCATGGTCTACGTGGATCCCTCGGGCGATATCGCATATGGAAAAGGTTTCGACCTGCTCGCAGATGAGGAGGCTCCCCTACCGCCCGATCTCATCGACCATATATACCAAGGCGCTATTCTGCTGGACCCCGCGGCCAGCGAAGAAGGCGTCATGGGCGTTCTGTTGCTGGAGGAAAACCCCTTACTCATCGTTTCGGAACCTATCCTGAACAGTCAGGCCGAGGGGCCCTCCCGCGGCGCCCTTATCATGGGCCGTTATCTTGACGCGAGGGAGATCGAGAAACTCGCCGAAATCGGGCATCAGGATATCGAGATAACGGGTTTCGAAACGGAACCGGTTTCCGGCGGTCTCCTGGACGCGAAGGAGAGCTTCCTTGCAGGGGAGAACATGGATATTCAGGTCCTCACCCCCGATTCCATTGCCGGGTATACGCCCATAGACGATATCTTCGGCGATCCCGTGCTCATCATGGGAGTGGTAAGCGCGCGGGCGATTCACAGACAGGGAGTCACCACCCTCATCTACTTCCACATCTTTCTATTTATCGCCTGCATCATCATCGGGCTCAGCGTAATCCTGCTCATGGAGAGGCTGGTGCTCTCCAGGATTTCCCGCTTGAGCAGGGAGGTCATCGAGATCGGGATAAGCGGCGATCAGGCGGCACGCGTATCGCTCAGCGGGAGGGACGAACTGGCCAGACTCGCGGGGTCCATCAATATCATGCTCGACCGCCTCGAGCGCAGCGAGGAGCGCTTCAAGTCGATGACGGAACACGCACTGGATATAATCACCGTCCTCGACGCAGACGGCAGAACGACCTACGAGAGCCCCTCCGTCGAGAAAATGCTCGGATATGAGCGGGGGTACTTCCGGGAGCACAACCCCTTCGATCTTGTTCACCCCGACGATGTCTCCCACATAACGGACACGCTTGCACGGATCCTGCAGGCTCCCGGCGCCGTCGAGCGCGTGGAGCTCCGCTTCCGGCACAAAGACGGCACCTGGCGCAATCTCGTGGCCATAGGCTACAACCTCATCGAGGATCCTTCCGTCGGCGGCATCGTTGTCAATGCCCGCGACATCACCAGGCAGGTGATGGCCAGGGAGCGCCTGGAGAAGGTCAACCTGCTCTTCCGGAGCCTGGGCGCCGACCCCAGGGAGAACATATATAAGATCGTGCTGGCCGGACGCGATATCCTGGGTGTGGCCGCGGCGGCCTATTGCAGGAGGGATAAGGCGCGATGCTTCATCATCACGACGGAACCAGGGATGGAGACGCCGCGAGAAGTCAAAGACCCGGACGGCTCCATCGCTTTTGACATCATCATTAAGGACCTGCGGGAACCGGTGCTCATCGAGGACATAATCGCCGAAGGCTTTATAGACACATCTCCCCTGGTCAGAAGGCATGGCTTCAAATCATTCACGGGTTATCCGGTGGTCTGCAAACAGAAAACGGTAGGTTGTATCTCGCTGTATGATGTCGAGGCGAGGGCTTTCTCCGGCGATGAGGTCGAGGTTCTCGGCACCCTGGCCCACGCCCTACAAGTGGAGGAGGAGCGCATCTCGAACGAGCGGGACATCAAGGATTTCATGGATGTCGCGAGCCATGAGCTCAGGCACCCCATAACCCTCGTTAAAGGATACGCTCTGACCTTGCGGGATTACGGCGGACGTCTCGACGAGGCATCCAGGCTGGAGTTCCTGAACATGATCAACGCGGGAGCCGACAGGCTGGACGCTCTCACGGGGGAACTCCTCGATATCTCCCGCATCGAAAGAGGCCGCTTCGCCCTCAACCGGCGCATGGTGGAGATAGAGCCGATAATCAGGAATGCCGTGGGGGAGATGGGGGAGAAGGGCCTCGAGGTCCGTTTCGACGTCAGCGTCCAGGGCGATCTGCCTCCGCGCTTCATCGATCCTGAGAAGATCATCAGGGTGCTGGTGATACTGTTGGACAACGCATGCGAGCATTCTCCCGCCGCCTCTCTCGTGAGGGTTACAGCCAAAAGAGACGGCTCGGACGTGCTTATCTCCGTCATCGACCAGGGGGTAGGCGTGCCGGAGAAAGAGCGCGAGCTTATCTTCGAGCGCTTCTACCAGGTGGGAGATCCCGTCAACCGGCCCACGTCCGGTATGGGCCTCGGACTGTATATTGCCCGGGAGATCGTGGAGGCGCACGGCGGCCGCATATGGCACGAGGACCGTGAGGGCGGCGGTTCCATCTTCCGCTTTTCCCTTCCCCGGGTCGAACGCGTTTAGATGACGTCCCCATGGACCGGCGGTGGATATACCTCTTTCTTGTGGCCGCAATGCGCAGCTCAAAGGCCTATGACCTGAGTCATAGCGAGGCGGCCGGCGTTCACCTATGCTGAAGATACAAAATAATAGAGTTACCAAAGATAAGAATTTAGATTAATCAAAGAGGAAGCGATAATGAACGTTTGATAATCTGGTCACTTAAAACGTTTCTAGCCAACAGTGAAACCGGCCTCTTTCGCAAAGAAAGGGCCGGTTTTTCTTACGGAAACAAAGGAGGGATTGAAAATGAACGAGAGAGCAAGAACGATAATAAGCATGATGATGGCGTTAGCCATCGCCGCGCTGCTGGCTTTCCCCTTCGTCCCGGCATTCGCCTCCCCAGCTGGAGCCTCGGAAGAGAAGGCTTTGACGTCGGAGGAGACGGTGATCGCGGGCGATGCCGCTGCGGGAGAGATCGCGGCCGCCCAGGGTGAATTCGAGGTGGCGACGAGACCGCCGGAAAACGAGGTGCCGTGGGAGGTCACCAGCCTGAACATCTCCAAGGATGTCGATGTGGTGACGTCCCCGGGCATAGAGATCAGCCTGGAAAAGACGGCCTCGGAGTCCTATCTGGAGATGATGGTGGGGGAGACGAAGGACGTGACCTTCACCATCGATGTGGGAGCCCAGTTCGCCGGCTCCTACTACATTGCGGGCAATATCTTCGTACAGAACACGGGAGACTGGCCGGCCGACGTGATCGCCGTCTCCGATACCGTGTGGTACAAGGCGGGAGGCCCCAGCTGGTTGCCGGCCACTTCGAACATAACCACGACGGTTCCCATGGGAGACAACGCCATACCCACGGGAGGACCCCATGTCTATTCCTATTCCGGGACTTTCACCCTGCCGGTACCGCTGGCCGGCGTGACGGCGATGAGCAATCTCATCGAGATCAGCATCAGCAACAAGCCGGACCCGCCTAAGCCCGGCATGCAGGACTGGAAGTTCCATTACCGCCAGGACTTCGCGAAGCCGGCGGGGGGCGGCTCCACCCAGGTATCCCTCGAGGATATCGAGACCATCACCCCGGCGGACGGATTGAGCTACCAGATCACCTCGGTGACCATCAATGGTTCGGATGCCGGCTCGCTGACCGGGCCCTGGGCGCTCGACCTGGCCAATGCGCCGTTCACCATCGTTATCGACAAGGAGCTCAGCGCGGAGAAAGTCGGGGAATACACCCTCAACAACAAGGCCAAGATCGGCGATCTCGAAGACGATGTGGATGTGGAGATCGAAGTCAAGGAGCCGGACAGGGAATATGGTGAGATCCACGGCCACAAGTACGTAGATAGCAACGGCAACGGCGAGCTCGACGCGGATGAGCCTGCCCTGGCTGGTGTGACCGTCAAGCTCTACAGGTATGATTCCATGGAGCAGGCGGCGCTGGTATCGAGCCAGTTCGCCGGCCTCGTTTTAGTCGCCGAGACCATCACCGACGAGAACGGTTACTATCACTTCGCCGGCCTTGAGCCCGGTGAATACATGGTGGAGGAGGTAGTGCCGGAAGGCATGTACGCTACCTCGGCCAATCCCGTGGATGTGAGCGTAGAAGAGGGCGAGAAGGAGGAGGTAGACTTCCTTAACGCCCGCATGGCCGGGGTGAGCGGCGAGAAGCTCGACTTCAGCACCCAGGAGCCCGTTGCGGGTGTCAAGTTCGTCCTGGAAGGCGAGGACTTCTATAAGGAGGCCTTCAGCGGCGAGGACGGCAGCTTCGACTTCGGCTGGGTGATGCCCGGCGATTACCGCCTCTATGAGGTAGTGCCCGCCGGATGGGTGGCGGTGAACGAGAGTGAGCACGAGATGGAGCTGGAGAACGGTGATGAAGAGCACTTCGTCTTTCTGAACAAGAGGCTCTCCGCCGTCTACGGCTACAAGTGGCTCGACGCCAACGCTGACGGCATCCACCAGGAGGGTGAGCCCGCGCTGTCCGGCGTGAAGATAATCCTCGACGGCGAGGGTATCAACGAGGAGAGGATGACCGATGGGAACGGCTACTTCATCTTCGAGGACCTGCTCGATGGGCAGTACATGGTCCTGGAGGAGGTGCCGGACGGCTACTACGCCACCGGCGCCATTGAGGTGGGGGTCAATCTGGAGGCCGGCGAGGAGAAGAGGGTGGATTTCCTCAACGCCCCCCAGGCCGCGGTGCTCGGCACCAAGTGGCTCGACCTCAACGCCAGCGGCCAGTTCGATGAGGGCGAGGAAGGGTTGGCCGGAGTGACCATCCGCCTGCTCGATGCGGAGGGCGAGGCCATCGCGACCACCCTCACCGCGGCCGGCGGATCCTACGCCTTCACGGGATTGAAGGCGGGCGAGTACACGGTCGAGGAGGTAGTTCCCGAGGGTTACGTGGCTACCTCACCCGTGTCGGTTTCCTTCGACCTCTCGGCCGGAGAGGAGAAGGTGGTCGATTTCCACAACAACGTGCAGGTGGCAGGCGAGGTTATAACTCCCGTCGCACCTATCGCTCCCGCACAGCCGGAAGCCGGGCAGACCCTGCCCGTCACCGGATTCGAGTTGACCTGGATACTCATACTCATCGCGGCGGCGATATTGATAGGCGCTTTCGTCGCCTCTTTCGGTCTAGTCAGACTCACTCGGTAGGTCCGACACTGGCAGGAGGGGGAGGGCCCGGCCCTCCCCCTCCTGTTCCATTCCCGCATTGATGGATGTCATACGTAATGATAAGTCGGGAGCCTATGCTTAACGCATGGAATGGTTTAGGAAATACGGCGTGACCCTTCTGGTCGTAGCCCTCCTGGCGGGCGCGGTTGTCTTCTTGATCGTGAATGGGGGAGAGCCCAAGGAGGAGCTGGCACTACCCGAGGGTGGCACCGTTGAAGTCACACCCAATGACGAGATGCGAGTGCGCACCGCGGAAACGGACCCGGTGATCGACCCGGCCACATACACCCTTGCCGTGACGGGCATGGTGGAGAGAACGCAATCCTTCACCTTCGACGAACTCCTGGCCATGCAAGCCGAGGAACGCCTGGTGGATCTTCCCTGCGTGGAGGGATGGACGGAGACGGCCTTGTGGAAGGGGACGAGGTTGATCCCGCTGCTGGAAAGCGCCGGTGTGCTCGAGGGCGCTGACAACGTCGTCTTCTCTTCTCCCGGGGGATACACCACCTCTCTCACCCTGGCGGATATAGACGAGACCGATCCGCTGCTGGCCTATGGCGCCAACGGGGAGATGCTCCCGCACGAGCAGGGCTTCCCCCTGCGCCTGGTGGTGCCGGACCGGCTGGGGTACAAGTGGATCAAGTGGGTCACCTCCATAGAGGTGATCTCCGGCGAATACGAGGGATACTGGGAGAGCCGGGGTTACTCCAACGAGGCCGACGCCTCCAATCGCTGACGGCACATCCCTTTTGAACGGGGCATGACGGGGCGTATGTATATCATAGAATGCAGATGGCGATAATACCTGCATCGCTTGTTGCGCAACGGGATCCGGCACTTCCTGTGGCCTCGCGGAAGCTTACAACCCACCACTGCGGACTGCTCTTAGGCGGCGATTGAGGGTAGAATATATATGGTTCTCCTCCGAGAGAGGGCCTGACCCCAGGGCCTGATGACATCTCCGAGAAGAACCATATATATCTGCAAGCAGGGAGCGGTAAGTGGAGGTGAACCCCATGGATGCGGACGTTATAGTGGTCGGCGGAGGTCCGGCTGGCGTCGCGGCGGCACGGACGGCAGCGGAGGAGGGAGCGAAGGTGCTCCTGGTGGAGAGATGCGGTTTCCTCGGGGGCAGCCTCACCGCATCCCTGGTAGGCACCATCGGGGGACTCTACCTCCGGGACGGTGAAACAATCGATTACGTCGCGGGCGGGCTGGCGAGGGAATGCGCGGAGGCGCTCAAGGAGAGGGGCCTGGCCTTCGGGCCCGTGCCCTGGGAGCAGACGGCGGTCCTTCCCCACGTACCCTGGGCACTAAAACAACTCTACGACGAATGGGCGGAGGCGGCGGCCGGGCTGGAGCTTTCACTTCATGCATGCCTCTCGGGCGTCACCGTCGAGGGCGACCGCATAGCCAGCCTGCGGGTGCTCACGCGCGGCGGGGAGAGGAGAGTTGGCGCGCCGGTTTATATTGATGCCAGCGGAGACGGTGACCTGGCCTTCATGGCAGGCGCCACCATGCAGGGATCGCCGGTGCAGTTCCCCTCCATGAACTTCTACATGCATAACGTCAACGTTGGCGAGGCCTTGACGGCGGGGCTGGCCACCCTGCAGACCCTCATCAAGGAAGCCCTGGAGGCGGGCGAATACGACCTGCCCCGCTCCGGCGGGGCGGTGATACCCACCATGCGTCCCGGCGAGGTCATAGTGGCCATGGGGCGCATCTCGCTGCAGGGCCGGCCGGTCAACTGCGTCGATCCCGCGGAGCTCACCTATGCGGAGCTCGAGGGCCGCAAGCAGGCCATGATGCTGGCGGACTTCCTGCGTGCGAAGATGCCGGGGTTCTCCGAGGCCTATCTGGCGGACACCCCGTGCCGCGTCGGTATTCGCGCGACGCGGCGCCTGGTGGGACGCTACGTGCTTACCCGGCAGGACGTCCTGGAGGCGGCCGATTTCCCCGACGGAATATGCCGCTCCGCCTGGCCGGTGGAGCTGCACGCAGAGGGCAAGGTAACGGTCCTCGAATTCCCCCCTCCCGGCAGGAGCTACGCCGTACCCTTCAGGTGCCTGCTGCCGCAGGAGATAGAAAACCTGCTGGTGGCGGGACGCTGCCTCTCCGCCAGCGTAGAGGGACAGGCAGCGGCGAGGGTATCCGCCACCTGCATGGGCATGGGCGAGGCCGCGGGCGTCGCCGCAGTGCTCTCACTGCGCGATGGAGGCGCTGTAGCGGCGGTGGATTCCCGGAACCTGCGTACCAGGTTGCAGGAGAGGGGCGCCCTGCTCTGAGACGCGTGCGCCGCATCGACCCCTGGTTGTGGCATAATGGGTAGCGGCCGAGGGAGCACGTAAGCATGGGAGCTGGAAGGTGAAGGGATTGCGGCGTAAAGAAGTGACCGTCTACGGGGCGGGGATGTCCGGCCTGATCGCCGCCTATAACCTGGCCCGGGAAGGGCACGATGTCCTGGTGCGGGAGAGGGAGACGACCTTCGGGGGATCCAGCATGTTCAATCCCTCCACCCACGTTACCCCCCTGGATCTGGAAGCCACCTCCGCGTACATCGGCATCGACGTCTCCCCGGCATTCCACGCCGTGGAGTCCATCTCCCTGTACCTGCATGATCTGCGCATCCCCCTGCCAGCGGCGGGGTCGTACGCAGTGGAACGCAGCTCGCGCCTCTCCAGCCTGGACGCCCTCCTCTACGAGAAATGCCTCGGGGCGGAGGTGGAGTTCGAGTTCGAAAGGGATCTGGTCCGGGACGAACTGGGAGACCTTCCCCCCGGCACGATTATCGCCTGCGGCCTCAACCCCGAAGCCTACGACCTCCTCGGCATACCGTACATCACCTGGTACGGATGGATGTCGCGGGGCGAGGCGGATCGTTCCGGATATGCCTGGATATGGCTGGACGAATGCATCAACGAATACGGCTATATCTCCTACTGCAACGGCCTCTATTACGACCTCGTCTTCTCCTATGGACGGGAGGTGGATGCGGAGTGCCTGCAGAGATACCGGGAATTCATGCGCGGCGCGGAGGACACGGACCACGCGGAGTGGGAATACGTAAGCGGGGCCGTACCCCTGGCGGCCCCCGACAATCCGCGACTGCTGCGCGACGGCCTGATCATGTGCGGCACCATCTCCGGCGCCATGGATCCTTTCATGGGATTCGGGATCTCGGGCGCGCTGGTCAGCGGTAAAGTAGCGGCCATGGCCGTGGAGGATACCACGGCGGCAGAGGAGGAGTTCGCCAGGTTCACCCGTAACTTCGCCTCCGTGCACCGTTTCAAGCATGAGGTATGGTACGGGCTGCGCTCCCGCGTGGATCTCCTCGAGGAACTGGCGGCCGTCCTGGGACCGCAGCGCTCCCTGCGCCTCATCGCCGAGGGCATACGCAAGGGGAGGAAGGGTTCGGCCATCCCCGGCTTCAGCCCGGTTAGCTGCAGTTGAATCACTGCTGCGGATTATATCCACAGGCTGCGGTCCCCTGCAGCCTCCCCTGTATGCCCGAAAATATGCGCCAGCCGTCCGTTTCTCGCAACCATTTGCATGGCAGATCATCCCTTCTCTTATTCGCCGCGATCGTGTATAGCGTGTTGCTTTTACCGGCTTCAGTTGCGCAGCCACCACGTGGTGGCGCAAGCGCAGGAAGGATATTCCTGCGCTACGCATAAGTCATCTATGGTAGCCAGTCCGCCTCATATTGCTGCAATCTCTTGTCCGCGGGCGGTCCCATGGTGTGTCGGGATGATGTGAATGAGGAGAGAGGAGGAAGGATGAGATATAATGCCATGCTCAAGACCCTGGCCCTGCCCTTCAAGGCCTATCCCCCGGGTGAGGCGCCGGTGAAGAGCCCCGACGTCTTCAGGTCTTTTCACGGGCTGGAGGAAGTCCCGCTGGCCTGGTTGTGGGACGCGGCGCTCGCCTATATCGGGGTATTCGGGGAGCCGCCATGGAACGAGACCTGGGAAGCCCAGGAGGTCGTGGCCAAGATGGAGAGTGAACTCAAACGGCCGGCCTGCCTGACCTTGATGGAGGGGGACGCGGAGCAGCGGGTGGGTGGTTTCTGCTGGGGAGCCGTCGTGCCCGTGGAGGAAGCAGCGGATCGTGCGGTGGAGGCGCACAGGTTCAAGGGCAGCGGCGTGCGTGGCAGGATCGCCGGGAAGCTGGAGGCGGTGATAAAAGGGAAGAGGGCCTTTTTCCTCGACGAGGTGGCGATCTCGCGGCGCTTCCGCGGAGGCATGGCGCCCATACAGTTCCTGGTAAGGCCGGCCCTGGAGATAGCGGTGGACGAGGGAACCATAGAGGGAGTCGGCTGGACGTCCTGGAACTCCAAGATCGCGCCGCTCTCGCTTTACCTGGGCTTTTCGACCTTGATCGCCGAGGTGGAGGAGATAGCTTTTCTCTACAATCCCGATATACGTCCACTGCTCAAGATCGCGCAGAACGTAAACGGACAGGTACTGGAGAGGATCATCAGGTCGGCGAGCCGCCTGGTCCGCAAGGTCGCCTGAGGTCGGAGGGCGCGGCTTGCCGCCGCGTCGTGGGGCGTTCTCGTCACAGGTTCGAAGGAGAGAGCATGGACACCTTACTCGCATCTCACACGGAAGAGCACAGCTGTGAAGTATTCTACGAGCCCGGCCCGCAAGTGAAGGCGGCGGCGAACGGATTCTCCCCGCGGGACGTCTTGCGGTCATCCATCGGCCCGCAGAGACAGTTCTGCATCGGCTACACCGGGCAAGGGGGATACTGTATTGCGCCGGTCATCAGCATCGGATCGACCAGGGAGACCATCTCCCGGGGCGGCTCGAAGATACTGGATGCCATAGTCGCCTACGATGACGCCGAGGTGGAAGATACGTATATCGGGCAGATAAACATGATAACCGTCTCCTCTTTCTGCGGCCCCCAGGGCGTCATCTGGGGATACGACCTGGCGTGGAACGGCATTCCCTCTCCGCCATTACTAAGCGAAGGGGAGGCGGCGGAATTCGCGGGATTGAGGATAATCAACGGGGCTTCGCTGCGGCAGTCGTCGCGCATGCTCTTCGGCACGCGCCGCAAGCGGCATTTTCCGCTCCAGCCCGGAAGCCACGTGCCCTGCGCGGCCAAGTACCGCTCCTACCGCGGTCCCTGCGTGCTCTACGCCGCCATGGCCATCGGGATCCCCGAGGAAAGGGGAAGCCATGCCTGCCTGTTTATGGAAGATGTCGGGAAGTGTACCGCGTATGCGGCGGAGAGCGACGGGGAGAAGGAGCGCAAGAGGATAACTTTGAACGTCATCAGGAGCATACTGCGCATCGGAGAGAACCACGGTATACACTACGGGACGGTGATAGCCGACGTGGTCGTGGAGGGGATCCGCGAGGGGCATGTCGGATGCGCCCTGGTGGCGGCCCCCTACTTCCACCTGGCCGCGGACGCCTACGAGCACGACCTGCACCGCTTGAGCCTGCAGCAGTGGTACGGCATAAAGAGACGCTACTTCGTAGACCCCTATTGTGGCCGTGTAGCCTGACGTCGGCCGCGGGCGCTTCAGGCGTGGGGGAGGGTGAGGCGGAAGACGGTCCCCTCTTGCGGTTCGGATTCGACGTCGACGGTGACGCTGAGCAGATCCGCGATCAGGCGCACGATATACAGCCCCAGGCCGGTCCCCACCTGATGCTTGTCGATCTCCTCCAGGCGCGTGAAAGGCTGGAATATATCCTGGAGTTCCTCCTGGGCGATGCCCTCCCCGAAATCATGGATGGACAGCATCACCTCCCGCTCCTTCTCCTCGGCTTTGATGATGATGGGCATCTCGCTGGGGCTGAAACGGATGGCGTTCTCGATCAGGTTCTTGAGCATGAGGAGCAGGTAGGAGCGGTCGGTCAGCACCCTTACCCCGAGCGGTATCGCGTCGCTCTCGATGCGCCGGCCCTGTTCGGGAATGAAACCGGCTTTCACCTCCGCCAGCAGCTCCAGGAGGTCGGTGGGTTTCAGGGCGGCACGGATGGCACCCGCCTGGAAGCGGGATACGGTGAGGAACTGATCGAGGATGGCATTGAGCCTCTCGCACGAAGCGGTGATGTAGGTAAGGTATTGCCTGCGCTCGTCCTCCGCGAAGCGCTCGTAATGATCCTGCAGCATGAAAGCGTATCCGTTCAGGATGGTGAGCGGAGTGCGCAGCTCGTGCGAGGTCACGTTGATGATATCCGTCTTGAAGCGGTCCGATTCCTCCAGCCTCTTACGGGTCTCCGAAAGCTCCTCGAACATGGAGAGCAGGTAGGAGGAGAGGAGATAGTTCTCTATGAAGAGGCCGGCCCTCTCGCAGAAGCGGTGGAGGAGGTCTACGTCCATGGGATCGAGTGCCCTGCGTTTAACTTTCCTCCCCACCATCAATATCCCCACGTTGCCGCCGGGCCCCCTGACGGGCAGGCAGGCGATAATGCCGCGGCTGCGCATCTCCAGAAGCATCGCGGCATTCCGCACGTCTTCGACGACTCCGGCGTTGGCATCATCATCGAGGAGCATGGGGTCATGCAGGAGGAATAGTGGGGAGGCCGATACTTCGACCTCCTGGAAACCCAGGATGTCCTTCTCCCGCCGTACGCAACCGATCACCCAGTTGCCTTTGCCGCGCGTAGCTTCCTCCGGGATGGCCACCTGCAACTGTTTGAGGCCCAGCGCGTCACAGATGATGGCCGTGGCCGCTGCCAGACCCTCACGTATATTTGCGGTGGAGGTGAAGATGGACGAGACCTCGTGCAGCAGACCTACTTCATCATACAGGCCCGAGAAGAACAACCTGGCGGCGATCCTGTTCGACCAGCGCAGCGCGGACGGGGACAGCGCCACCGCCAGGGCCAGAGCGATTATGGATATGGCCGTCTCCAAGTTTGGATGGGACTCGAAGGCAAAGCGGAAGATCATGTAGCTGAGGAAGATGGGAGCCCCGAAGATGATCAGGGTGAGCAAGTAGGCGAAGCTGCGGCGGATGGCCAGGCGCACGTCCAGCAGGTGGTGCTTGAGGATGGCGTAGGCGGTGAAGCCGGTGGGGATAATGACCAGGAAGAAGGTATAGTCGGAAGTGATGTCGCTCCCCATGATCCCCGGCAGCACAATGACCAGGAGGATGGCCAGGCCCAGGAAGATGCCGAAACCCAGCAGGATATAGGTGGCACGGGCGCGGTCGGGGCCGATGGACTCCCTGCGCTTGAGGGCGATACACAGGAGGCCTCCACCCCCGCACAGGATCATGAAGGCTGGAAAGAGCGGGAATGCCGTCCCGTTGGTGATGTAGAACCTGCCCTGATCATACGAGACGCTGCGTACGATGAGGTCGGAGAGGCTGCAGAAGGCCATGATGGCTGTGGCGAGGAGAACGGAGCCCCTCCAGGTGCGGCCCGGTGCCCGTCCGAGGTAGAAGCCCAGGCCGAAAAGGAAGAATATCCCAGTCGCCAGCACGGCCATGCAATGGGCCAGGCGGAAGACGAGGGTTATGAAATAATCGCTAGGTTCCTGCACCAAGGCCTGGGGGAAGCCGCAGAGCACCCACAGCGCGAGGAAGACCAGGAAGAGCGCGAAATAACGATTGAGGAAACGGTTGCGGTGGGAATTGAACACCAGAGCGGCCATGGCTATCAATGCCAGTGCTTCCAGCGCGGTTATTATGAATTCAATCATCAAATCGTACCTAGGGCCGCGTTGTCTCCATCAATCGCATTGTGGGTCGCCTCATACAATATACCATATAATAGACGTTTTTGCTGATAGAAATGTCTTTTCTACCTCAAGGAAAGCAGGCCCGAGGCCACGTGTCAAGGGAAACCATACACGATGCGGTTCCGTCATACTGACCGGAAAGGGGCTGAAAACGTTGCGATTCCGCGTGGTACCGTGTTCGGCCTTCCGCCGTATGCGGACGGCAAGGCACATTTGGAAGGAAGCGGCACGAGATAGGCGATGCCCGTGGGATGGTTTATACTCAAAATGCCGTGAGCCTTGCAAGCGGGGTAAGCGAGGATGGATCGCGGGAAGGAGTGGAGAAGTTGAAGAGAATACTGATCCTGCTGGTGACAATGGCCTGCATCGCCACGCTGGTCTTGCTAGCCGGCTGTGGTGACAGTAGCGGCAAAGGTGCAGGTAGCGGTGGGGGAGAGGATGTCGGCAACGGAACGGGCGAGGAGCAGGTCGAGGTCATAGACGGGGAGGAGCGCAAGATAACCGTGGAGGAGCCGCAGGAAGAGGGGGAGAGCGGCAAGGTCACTCTGGAGGGAGAGAACGGTGAGGAGACCACCATAGAGGTAGAGGAGCAGGTGCCGTCGGAGGAGTCACTGGGCGCGCCGATATATCCCGGTTCCGAGTATGTCGAGGGTAGCGGAGTCAGCGGCACCACTACTTCCGGTGACAAGGAACTCACGGCCTCCGGGGCCGAGTTCACCACCAAGGACGACATCAGCAAGGTTGTCAGCTGGTACAAGGGGAAGCTAGGAGAGCCCATGGCTGCATCTCCGGAGGTGACGACCTGGATGTTCCAGGGACAGGATAAAGCGGTGACCACGGTCATCGTGGAGCCCTTCGAAGGTAAGACGAAGATCACCATCGCCAAGGTCAGCGGCGATGTCGATATCAACATCTGAGATGGCTTCGGCCGTCTGGAATATCGATTCAGGGGATACAGCTTGTACGTTCCCCGGGGGGCGGGCGGAGATTTCGCCAGGCGTATCGCCTTGGCGCGTTCCGCCGTCATGGTCCGGACGCGGAGGCAGCAAGCCCATCCCCAATATATGAACATGCAGTGCATAGAGGGTTGTGAGGGTTGAGTGGATACGGCCCGCTGAAAGGGAGGTTGTAATGGCATACGAGACCTTGAGGTTCGAAGTGGAGGGCGGCATTGGTCTGCTCACCCTGAACCGGCCGGAGCGCTTGAACGCTATAAATGCCGTCATGCTGGAGGAGCTCAACTCCTTCTGGAGGGAGATGCTGACCAGGTATGACTGCAGGGTGATCGTGATTACCGGCTCTGGGGACCGCGGCTTCTGCTCCGGTCTCGACCTCAAGGAGGCGGCCAACATGTCGGGAGGCTTTGCCTCCGGGGGGATAAGCGGCGACACCCTGCAAAGCGGGCAGAAGCTGTTCTCGGACATCATCGAGATGATGCGCTCGTGCCCGCAGCCCGTCATCGCGGCCGTGAACGGCGCGGCGATGGGAGCCGGCCTCAGCTTCGCCATGGCGGCTGACATACGCCTGGCCTCCCCGGAGGCGAAGTTCTGCGCCTCCTACATCAACATCGGCACGGGAGGAGCGGATATGGGCTCGAGCTACTTCCTGTGGCGTATCGTGGGATGGGGCATGGCGGCTGAGATGCTGCTTACTGGTAGGGTGATCGAGGCCGAGGAGGCATACCGCATCGGCATCACCAACCATGTGTACGCGCAGGAAGAGCTCCTGGAGCGGGCCATGGAGATGGCACAGAGGATGGTGGAGAAGTCACCCCTGGCGCTGCGCATGACCAAGGACGCCATCAGTATCGGCCTTAACTCGGGAAGCCTGCGCGATACCCTGAGGCTGGAAGACCGCAACCAGGTGCTGCTCATCGAAAGCCTCTACATCGGGGGCGGGATGCTGGCGGGCGCTCCCCCGGAAAGCCAGAAAAAGGACATCGCCGAATAAGGCGGGAAGGGAAGGAGAGGGCAATGGCGAGCCTGAAGGGAACGCAGACGGAGAAGAACCTCCTTACCGCATTCGCGGGGGAGTCGCAGGCGAGAAACAGGTACTCTTTCTTCGCCAGCCAGGCCAAGAAAGACGGCTTCGTCCAGATATCACGGGTCTTCGAGGAGACCGCCAGCCAGGAGAGGGAGCACGCGAAACGCCTCTTCAAGTTCCTGGAGGGTGGGGACGTGGAGATACAGGCCGCCTTTCCGGCGGGCGTGATAAGCGGTACGGCCCAGAACCTGAAGGAAGCGGCGGCCGGTGAGAATTACGAGTGGACCCAGATGTACCCCTCTTTCGCGAAAGTTGCAAAGGAGGAGGGATTCGCCGACATAGCCGCGGTTTTCGAGGCCATAGCGGTAGCCGAGAAGCAGCACGAGAAGCACTACATGGGCCTGCTCTCCAACGTGGAGAACGGCAGCGTCTTCCGGAAGGAAGAGCCGGTGGTCTGGCGCTGCCTCAACTGCGGTTACCTGCATGAGGGCAAAGAAGCTCCCGATGAATGCCCCGCATGCGCCCACAAGAGGGAGTATTTCGAACTGCTCGCGGAGAATTGGTAGAGCACGGCTGGGGCACACTCGGGGTCAAGCCTGTAACGTGCCTGGGGCCGTCTCCCGCAGTTATGACGGCGGAAAGACGGCATCCCCGGGTCGCCTTGCCCCGAACACCCCTTTCCCGTCAAATCCAATCCTGGCCGGCGTTAGACGGTCACCCGCGTGGTCCCGTCATATCTCTCAAGATGCTCTGCGGGCGCCGGATCCATACCTGCGCCTCCGTAGCGGGCCCGGATTATAATCCGCGCAAAGAGGGAATAAACATCCATGTGAAAGAGGCGGAAGGTCCTTTGTCAAGTAAACCCATGAAAACCGTTGATCTCTTATAGAGGAGGGAGGACTGAAGATGGGCGATTACGATGCCGTGGTCGTGGGAGCGGGACTCGGCGGGCTGTCCGCGGCGGCCAACCTGGCGGTCGCGGGGAAAAAGGTGCTTCTCCTGGAGAAGCACAGTACGCCGGGCGGCTATGCCTCCACCTTCCGCAGGGGGCGTTTCGAGTTCGACATCTCCCTGCACGAGCTCTCCGGCCTGGGCCATGCGGAGCGCAGGGGACCGCTGTGGCGGACCCTGGAGCATTGCGGGGTAGCCCACAAGGTGGAATTCCTGGATATCCCCGACTTCTACCGCAGCGTCTATCCCGACCTCGACCTGGTCATGCCGGCCGAGAGGGAGGGATTCGAAGAGGTGCTCTGCGAGCATTTTCCGGGCGATGCCGAGGGGATAAGGAAGTTCTCCTCCATCATGTTCGCCCTGCTCGAAGAGGTCAGTAAATTCTCCCAGGAAGCCATGATGAAGGACCCCACGGCCTTCACCAACCTCATGACCTACGCCGGGAGCAACCTGGCGGACGTGCTAAACGTGGAGGTTAAGGACGAGAAAGCCCGGGCGATGATCTCCCAGCTCTGGGGCTATTACGGTCTTCCTCCCTCGCGCCTCTCCTTCCTCCTCTTCGCCATCGCCACCGCGACCTACCTCAAGTACGGGCCGGTGCACATAAAGGGGAAGAGCCAGGCGTTATCGCAGGCCTTCGTGGAGTCCATCCTGGAGAACGGCGGCGACGTATGGCTGAACAACGGGGCGTCCCGCATCCTGGTGGGAGGCGGCAGGGTCAAGGGCGTGGTGGCGGAAGACGGCAGCGAGATAGCCGCGGATTACGTGGTCAGCAACGCCAATCCCATCTCCACCTGCATCGACCTCATCGGACGCGAGCACGTCCCCTCCTGGTACCTGAAGCGCCTGGGGTGGGGAAAGATCGGCATCTCCCTCTTCGACGTCTTCCTGGGCCTGGATTGCCCCGTCGGTGACCTGGGGCTGGAGAACCACGAGATCATGCTGGGCTCGGACTACGATTTCGATGCGCACTACGACGTGCCCAGGAACCAGACGGTCTACGAGCCCAACGGCTGCGCCGTGGCACCCTACAACGTCCTGGATCCAGAGTTCTCTCCCCCCGGCACCTGCGTGGTCACCCTCACCTCGCTGGGCTTCGCGGACCCCTGGCTCAAGCTCTCCCCCTCCGAATACGTGGAGGCCAAGAACACCATGGCCTCCAGGTTCATCGACCTGGCCGCACGGGTGGCGCCGGGTATCAGGGACCATATCGAGGTGGTCGAGGTGGCCACCCCCCTGACCCACATGCGCTATACCGGGAACGTCGCCGGGGCGGTGTACGGCTACGAGAACTCGGTGGCCGAGGCGGCCGTGCAGCGCCTCCCGCACCGCGGCCCTATTGAAGGGCTGTATTTCGCCGGCGCCTGGACGCGTAACGGCGGGGGATTCCAGCCGTGCATCGATGCCGGGCACGACGCGGCGGTGGACATCGTGGAGGACATGGAGAGGGGAGGCTTCGACTCCGCCGTGCTGGAGGGCCTCAAGACCTTCTGCGAGAACCAGGCGGCGCAGGCTGCGGAGATAGACATGGAGCCCCACGCGATCGACAGATCCATAGCCGGCATGCACCCCCGCCGCCTCGTGCTCAAGGTGTCCGAGGTCATCGAGGAGACGGAGAGCGCCAAGACCCTGCGCCTGGTAGCGGTCCGTGGCGGCCTGCCCTGGTTCCGCGCCGGGCAGTATATCAACGTCTTCGTGGAGACCGGCGGCGTAATGACCTCGCGACCCTACAGCATCGCCTCCGCACCGGGCAAGCCCTACTACGATATAACGGTGAGGCGTAAGGCGGGCGGGTTCGTCTCGGCCTACCTTCTGGACGAGGTCAAGGCGGGCGACGGGCTGGAGTCCACGGGGCCGTCCGGCAGCTTCTACCACGAGCCGCTCAGCGACGGTTCCGACCTGGTCTTCCTGGCCGGCGGCAGCGGCATCACCCCGTTTATCTCCATCATGCGCGAGGTGGTGGAGGGGGACCTGCCTCTGCGTATACACCTGCTCTACGGTTCGCGCGATCCCGAAGACATCATCTTCCGCAAGGAGCTGGCCCAGATGGGGGCCGAGCACGATAACATCGACGTGGACTTCATCATCTCCGAGCCCGGCGAGGACTGGGGAGGGCTGTGCGGCTTCATCGACGCGGACATGATCTCTGGTGCTATCGGTGCCGTGGAGGGCAGGACCTTCTATATCTGCGGCCCGGCCGAGATGTATCCGTTCTGCGAGGGCGCGCTGAACTTACTCGAAGTGCCGGCCATCCGCGTCAAGAAGGAGGCCTACGGGCCCCCCGACGACGTGACCATGGAGGAAGGCTGGCCCGGCGTGGCGCCGCAGACGGAGTTCGAGGTGATCGAGGAGCGTTCAAACGTGAGCTTCATGGCCAGGGCCGGAGAACCCCTCATCAACTCCATGGAGCGCGCGGGGCTGGTCGTCGAGGCGGTCTGCCGCTCGGGCGAATGCACCGTCTGCCGCACCCGCCTGGTCTCGGGAGAGGTCTTCGCACCCGCGCGGGTGCTCAGGCGCTGGGCGGACGAGCACTTCGGCTACATCCACCCCTGTATGAGCTATCCCCTCTCCGACCTGCGCATACGATTATAGGCCCTGGCTGGGGCCAACCCGTCGCAAGGGGTCAGGATGGGGTCTGACGGGCCCGGGGCATTCTCCGTCAGCGTCCCTGCGGAGGTTGACCCAGGCTTTACACGTCATTGCTAGGAGCGTAGCGACGAAGTTGCTCCGGGCGCAGAGCGTGGTCCGGATGAGATCGCTTCGCTCGCGATGACGGTGAGACGGCGCTCGTGATGCGATGAGCTAGCGCTCGTGATGGCGCTGCTCAAGCAGACCGGTTTTGAACCCGTCCTGTCCGGGGTATCCGGCGGCGAGCCTCGAGGTAACCCCGCGTATTCCTGCGCCTCCGCCCATCGCTCGAGGGTAAATATTAAAACCATACGATATCTGTGAATCCGTATATCTATGTTCAACATTACTTAATGGTTTACAATACTCTTGTCTCTGGCTGGACGGACCTCAAGAAAACAGGCTATTCGGCATGTATCGATACTTCGTTCCTCCCGCCGCGTGACTTGCTACTCGCGCCGCGGGATATGCGCGAAAGGGGAAAGGATATGGCTGGTAAGGTAATGAGTGAGAGGGGCAGGAAACTGCTCAGCGATTTCCCGGTGCTGAACGCCCTGTACGAACACGACCGCAAAGGCATAGAGGGCATCATCAAGTTAGTCGAGGGAGCCACGGAGTACAACCGCACGGTCGCGGCGCCGCGCGCTCTGGAGCTGGACGAACGCATGGAGCGCGAGCCCGATTACTTCGACTGGGACATGATGCGGGCGGCCTGCAAGTACCGTTTCTTCTCCCTGGCCATCCCGGAGGTGTTGGGCGGCCTGGCCAGCAAGTACATGGTCACCGCCATGGCTTTGGTGGTGGAAGAGCTCTGCTCCGCCTGCGGGGGGATAGGCCTGGCCATCGCGGCCCACAGCCTGGGGGTGGCACCGGTGATCGCCTCGGGAGCCATGGCCCACTGGGAGACCGTCTTACGCGAGATCGTAGAGGAGGAGGAGAAGGGCAATCCCGTGCTCATGGCCTATGCCATCACCGAGCCCTCGGCGGGCACCGACGTCGAGGAGCCGGAGTTCCTGGAGATGGCGAAGATCGGCATGGAGGCTAAAAAGGTAAAAGGAGGATACCGCCTCAACGGGCGCAAGTGCTTTATCTCCGGGGGCAGCGAGGCCAAGTACCTGACCCTGACCGCGGCCACCGACCGCTCGCGCCCCCTGGAGACCTGGACTACCTTCCTGATCGAGAGGGATATGGAAGGTTATTCCGTCCCGCGCGTGGAGCTGAAGATGGGCCAGCGCGCCTGTCACGCCGCCGAGCTGCTCTTCGAGGACGTCTTTGTCCCCGATTCCCACGTGCTGGGATACGAGGGCGACGGCATCGCCAACGGCATCCTCATCATCATGGCCGCCTCGCGCGGGCCGGTGGGCTCCATCGCCACCGGCATCGCGCGAGGCGCCTTCGAGCATTTCCTGGCCTGGGCGCGCGATTCCCGCAACGGCAAGCGCCCCATAGACGAGGACCGCATACGCATGGCCCTGGCGGAAATGTGGGCGGCCATCCAAGAGAACCGCAGCCTGTATATCAGCCACAGCCTGGGGGGAGATGCCCTCTTCCGCAACGCCTTCACCCACCCCCTCTTTCTCTCCGCGTTTCTCATCCCGCGCCAGGTGAGGGCATCCAAGCCCTACACTGCGCTCCTCAACTCCTATTACGGCAAGGGCCTGGTGAACATCCTCTTCCGTTACTTCATCAAGGACGACGACGCGACGGACATGCTCGCCAAGGCCTCCCTGGCCAAGTTCGCCTGCGCCGACAACGCCATGTATCTGACTTCCCGGGCGCTGGAACTCATGGGCATGGACGATTCGCCGCAGAGGCGCTGGGTGGAGAAGGCATACCGCGACGCCAAGCTCACCCAGATCTACGAGGGAACCAACCAGCTGAACCGGCTGGTGGTCTACAACACCGAGATAGCGCATACGCTCAAGGTGGAGATACCCGGCCCCTTTAAAAAGGGGGTGAGATAGATGATCAGGCTTCCGGATTTCTCGGAGGACCAGGAGTACCGGATCCTGCGGGAGAGCGCCTCCGCTTACGCGGCGAAGGAACTCGCCCCGCGTGCGGAACAGCTCGACCTGGAGCCCGCCTCATGGCGCGTCAAGGAGGCGATATCCAAAGCGGGCGATCTGGGCATGCTGGCGGCCCTCATACCGGAAGACTCCGGCGGCGGCGGGCTGGACAGCTATGCGTTCTGCGTTGCCCTGGAGGAGATGGCGGCATGCGAGGCGGGGATCGCCGCCGCCCTGCTGGCGCACAACGCCGCCCTGCTCCCCGCGGCCATCGGCGAGTTCGAGGGGCTGATCACCGGCATCGGACCCGATGCCTATCCGGCATGCCTGGCCTTTCCGGGCGACATCTCGCTCTCCGGCGGGAAAGTGAGCGGCCGGGTTCCCTTCGCCCTCAATGCCCAGGAATGCCCCGTGATCACCCTGCTTCCCACGGGCGGGGGAGACACGCAGGCGGTGACCGTGCGCGGCGATGCGGACGGGGTGGAGATAACGGCGGAGGCGTACCCCATGGGGCTGCGGGCGGCCCGGGCCGGCTCCGTCCGCTGCGACGGTGCGGAGCCGTCCAACATTATATCCGGCGGCAACATGGTGGAGGAGGTTGAGCGGGTGCTCTTCCTGGGTCTCGCGGCCATCGCTACGGGCATATCCCGCAACGCCCTGCTCGAGTCCTATGCCTACGCCCGGGAGAGGTACCAGGCGGGAAAGATGATCATCGAGCACCAGCAGATGCGCATTTTCCTGGCGGAGATGCTGTCCGCCGTGGAACAGGGTAAGGCACTGGTTAAGAAGGCCTGCGAGGACGGCGGGCTGGCGCCCGCCATGGTCGCCTGGCTGCGGACCACCGAGAGCGCCTGCAAGTCCGCCATGGACGGGGTGCAGGTCCACGGCGGCTACGGCTACATGCGCGACTACGGCATGGAACGCCTCATGCGTGATGCCAAGTATTGCCAGATGTATCCGCTGACCAGCCAGGAAGCGCTGCTGCGTCTGCTCGGGCTCTCCGAGACGGACTAACCGCCGTGATTGACCGGGCCGGAGCAACTGGATACCATGGTATCATACCAAGGTATGTAAGAGTTGCGACACGCTTCGGCTATCATTGAAGATACCCGGCGGCACCACTGGTAGCGCAAAGATCGCGGTCTGCAAAGGAGGAAAGCATGGAGGACGTATACATCATCGGCGTGGGCATGTTCCGCTTCGGCAAATACCCCGAGAAGAGCATCAAGCAGATGACCGCCGAGGTCGTTGACAACATGCTCGCGGACTGCCCGGTGGAAAAGAAGGACATCGAGGCAGCCTGGTATTCCAACTCCTTCTGGGGCATCGTCACCGGCCAGCACAGCATCCGCGGCCAGGTGGCATTGACCCCGCTGGGCATCGAGGGGATCCCGGTGATGAACGTGGAGAACGCCTGCGCCGGCGCCACCAGCGCAGTAAACGGGGCCTACCTGGGCATCAGGGCGGGGGCATACGACGTTGCCATGGCCATAGGGGTGGAAAAGATGTACAACCCCGATGACAAGCAGGCCATGTTCGAGATGTTCATGTCCAACACCGACGTGGAGTTCATCAAGGGCATCCTAGCCGCCTTCCAGGCGGACATGGAGAAGAAGGCGGCGGAGGCGGGAACCGCAGGCGAAGGCGATTCCGGGGGCGGCGGGGGCGGAGGCCGCTCCCCCTTCATGGACATCTACGCCATGGCCGCCCGCATGCACATGGATAGGTACGGCACCACCCAGCGCCAGCTGGCGATGATCGCCGCCAAGAACCATTACCACGCCTCTCTGAATCCACTGGCCCAGTACCAGATGGATATGACGGTAGAGGAAGTATTGAACGACCGGCCGGTGGCCTATCCCCTGACCAGGTCCATGTGCGCTCCCATGGGGGATGGGGCGACGGCGGCGCTGCTCTGTTCGGGAAAAGCCCTGAAGAAGTTCGCGGGTGCCCGTCCGGTTAAGATCCTGGCCTCGGTGCTCACCTCGGGATCCATCCCCGCGGGGGGCGCGATGGACCTCATCGGAGAGAGGCTGAGCCGGAAGGCCTACGAGGTGGCCGGCCTGGGAGCGGAGGACGTCGACGTGGCCGAGGTGCATGACGCCACCGCCTTCGGCGAGCTGCTGCAGTGCGAGGAGTTGGGATTCTGTGGCGAGGGCGAGGGAGGCCCCTTCGCCGAGTCCGGGGCGACCAAACTGGGCGGGAAGCTTCCCGTGAACACCTCGGGTGGCCTGGAATGCCGCGGCCATCCCATCGGGGCTTCGGGCATCGCCCAACTGGTGGAGCTGGTCACCCAGCTGCGCGGAGAGGCGGGGAAGCGCCAGGTGGAGGGCGCCAGGATCGCCATGGCGGAGAACGGCGGCGGTTTCATCGGCACCGGCGAGGCCGCCATGTGCATCCACATATTACAACGCGCGGTCTAAGCGAAAACGCTCGACAGGATGCATTGCGAAAGTGATGGCGACGCC
>QZKE01000041.1 GCA_003598015.1 Actinomycetota bacterium
TCGCTCCTCACTCGCAGTGCAGCATATCCAGGGCGAATCTCTCTCTTACGGGTTTACTGCTCGCCAATGTCGCTCCGGACCAACCCCCGGTTCCCGGGCTGGTGGCAGCACAGAAGGAAGGCCTGGTTTGGCGACGGGCCCGGGCGGTTGTTAATATACGGGCTATACCCGGGAGCAATACGCTATCCGTTGCGGATGAATATACCCGGTTCTTTTCCTTCTTTCGCTGCCTCTTTTTCTAGGGGTTACCCCATAGTTCTCGGGATGGTTGGCATTTAGTCGAGATATGGTTAAATGCCACTCTTACCTCTATACGTACAGACCGCATGGTATAGAGGGCGGACCCTCGGGTCCGCCCTCGTCGTTGCGGCACGAGACGTTCGGCCTACTGCCCGCCGGCCGCCGCGATCGCCTCCATCACCGGCAGGGTGATCTCGTACTCGATCTTGAAGCCCTCGATCTCCCCATAACGCAAGTTCCTGGGGATCAGCTCCTTCAAGGCGTCGTTCCACTTGTCATCCGGGCACTTGATCAGCTGCCAGTTGCGGACGCCGTCGCCTCCCCACTGCGAATAGAAGCCGATCTCCTCGATCCAGTCGGGGACGGGATTGTTCTGCTGCTGATCGAGATAGATCTCAATCGCCTTTGCTATTCCCGACATGGGATAGGTGGTTATGATGATCCAGACCATCTCCAACCTCCTTCCATCTCCCCTGAACGACTCACGTACATCTCTTGTGCGCCCCTCTACACCCCCTTCCATTAAGGCGCAGCCCTATACTGACCTTTGGTGAATGTTGTTCGTGCCTCAGAATGGTTATCATGAAGCGGTTTTAGAATTCTGTACCATTTAATCCGGTATTTCCCATACGCACATTCCGATGACATGATTCTACCCAAATTCAGGCAGGAAAAACATCAAAGCCCCGGGCTCGCTGGTTAAACAGTAGGCGACACCCGGGCGGGACAACCCTTCCCCGGGTGCTTGGTATGCACGAGTGCTCGCCAATGTCGCTCCGGACCAACCCCCGGTTCCTGGGCTGGTGGCAGCAATGCTTTTTGCTCCCGGTGAATGCGGACCTGCAAGCCGGTCAGCTGCGGTATCGGGGCGATGAACAGCACGTCGAGTTGAGAGGAATAACAATATATGTTCAAACCTCGAGGGCGAGATGAGATATACTTGAAAAACAGGCTAGTCTCTCTCCAAGGTGGTTCAGGGTATGCTCAAGGAGTTGTCCGGCACGATAGCGACGTACCTCGACGACCTGGTCGGGGAGATGCAGAGTGCCTTCGAGGATAACCTGCCCACCTATGCCGGATTGTCCCCCGAAACCAAGGAGGACATCCATGAACTAATCAAGAAACTGGCCCAAAGGACCACGACCTTCATGGCGAGTTCCGGTGGCGATCGTGAAGACCTCTACGCTTTCGCCCGCATGATCGGCAGGAACCGCTCACTGCAGAGCATACCCTTCGCCGACCTGGTGCGCGCGATATTTCTGGTGGAATCGATAATCTGGAACCGCGTCATCCCCGAGGTCAAGGAGATGGACCTGGACCTTACCGACCTGCAGAAGTTGCTGGACATGCAGAGCGAGCTCAACTCCAATCTCATCGCCGCTCTTTCGGCCGCCTACTCGGAGACCAAGGATGAGATGATCAACCGGCAGTTGCGCGAACTGCACGGCCTGCTGGAAGTGGGGAGGACGATCGCCTCCACCATGGACCTGGACCGTGTCTTTCTGCAGATCATCGAGGTGGCAGCGGGTATAATGCAGACTCCCATGGGGGCGGTATACCTGCTGGAGGAGGACGGAGAGGAACTGCGCCTGGTCACCCAGCTAGGGCTGAGCCAGCCCTGGGCCAAGGGGCGACGCGTACATCTGGCCCGCTCCCTCCTCGCCCAGGCCATGGAGGAGAAAACCCCTGTTGCCGCGGCGGATACGCGCCTGCGTGGATTGAACCTCCCCGCGCCCGCCAGGGGCGGAAAAGTGCGCTCGGTACTTTCCTGCCCCATCCTCAAGGACGAGGAGCCCACCGGTGGGCTGGAGCTCTACGACGTGGAACCGCGCACTTACAACCGGCTGGACATGGCCCTGCTGGCAGCCTTCGCCCCCCAGGCCGGGGTGGCTATCGAGAACGCCAGGCTCTTCGAGCTGGAGAGGAAACGTCGTCGCCAGACGGTGGAGCTGAAGGAGCTGGCCGAGGCGATAGCCGGAGCCATGTCTTTCAAACAGGCCATGGGTATACTGGTGCGCAGCCTGGTGATGATCATGGGCGCGGACAAGTGCCTGCTGTTCTTCTACGACCAGGACGCGGACAGGCTGGAGTTCGCACGCGGATACGGGCTTACATCGGCCATGACCAGTTATCTCCAGAACCGGGTCTGGGATATGGAGGGCCTGGACGAGGCCATCAGCCTGGTCATCAAGGAACAGCTGGTGATAACCACCGAGGATGCACGCAGCGACCCGAGGATCAACGAGGAATACGCGCGTTTCCTCAAGGTCCGGGCGTGCATCATCGCCCCCCTGATCTATGGGGGTAAGGTAAGTGGGGTGCTGGCCATCGGCAGCAATACCAAAGCCCGCCTCTTCGAGGAGGAGGAACCGGAGATGATCGCGGTGGTGCTGGACCAGGTTACCATTGCCATCGAACAGGTTCGGCTGCGGGAGCGCATCCGGAAACGGGAGAGGAGACTGCGGGAGCTGGAGGCCAGCGAACGCGTCTTCATCGAGAGGGAACGCAGCGAAGCCATCATCTCCACCAACCCGGAGGCTATCTTCCTGGTGGATCGAGGCCGCAACATCATAGTGTTCAATCCAGCCGGTGCCGAGCTCTTCGGTTGGCGCGAGGAGGAAGCTGTAGGCAGGCACGTCCACGAAGTGCTCTACGGGGAGGAGGGAGTACAGCAAGGCGCCTGTTCCCGCGACGACTGTCCGATCGAAGCGGCCTTCCGCGGCGAGAGGCCGGTACTCAAGGAGATGGAATACGAGCGCAAGGACGGAAGCAAGGTCTGGATAAGCGGCTCCTTCTCTGTGATCCGTAACCGGAAACGCCAGATAGAGAACGTGGTCTGCGTCTTCAGGGACATCAGCGAGCAGAAGAGGCTGCAGCACCTGGCCCTGGTGGACAAGGAGCTGGATATCGCCTCCCACATACAGGGCGCGCTCCTGCCGGATGGGCCCCTGGAGAACCGCCTGGTTAAAGTGCTCGCCCACCAGGAACAAGCACGCATCGTGGGCGGGGACTGGTACGACTACTGGGAAGAGGACAACCGCCTGAGGCTGGTCATCGGCGATGCCGCGGGGAGCGGCATTCCGGCGGCGCTCCTCGCCACGCTGGCTATGAGCGCGATCCGTGCGGAGGCCAAATACGGCACCGACGCTCTGGGTGTGGTGATCAAGGCAAACCGGGCCATCGTCCCCCACCGCCTGGAGGATCGCTTTATAACCACCTTCTACTGCGAGCTGGAAATGGACACCCTCACGCTCCGTTACGTCAATGCCGGTCACAACGATCCCGTGCTTATCCGTGGCGGCACAGAGTTGATCACCCTTGGTTCCAGGAAGCGTATCATCCTGGGCGCCTTTGAGGACCCCGACCTTGAGGAAGAGGAAGTCCAGCTCGAGCCCGGCGACCGCATATTCATCTTTACCGACGGCGTGATAGAGTGCCGTGATTCACGGCGGCGTATGTTCGGCGAAAACCGCCTGAGGCGCTATCTCCGGGGGGCCGGCACGAGGGCGCCCGTGGCTTTTGTCGGTGGCCTCGTGGACACCCTCAAGGGGTTCTGCGGGGGCAAGATGGAGGACGATTTTACCATCCTCTTGTGCGACGTAAAGAAACGCTAAGTTACCCGGGCTGGTGGATAACGGTCCCGCTCCGTTTCTTGAGCAAGCCCTGGTTGTTCTTCCGGCCCGAGCCTTGGGGTAACGGTCTCGCTCCGCTAACACGCTCCGCTCCGACCGACCCCATAGTTCTCGGGCAAGTCTAGTTATGATCCAGCCCTGAGCCTCCACACGGCTCAGTCGCTCCGCTGCGACCGGCCCAGTCGAGCCCGGGCGGGTTTGTATGCAGGCTATGCCCGAGTGCGGAATGCTATCCCTGGTGGGCCGATACACCCGAACCTTCCCCCTCTTTAGCTGCTTCTTATCCATTTCCCATTACCTCCTACCCACGCATTACATAACACCCAGACCGACACCCGTCGTGTTTTTCCATACAGGATATGCCCGGGCGCGGTTCTTCATCCCGGCTTTCCTAGACGCGCGGGGAGGGGACTAAATGAAATGCATGGGTGGGAGCATATATAATGAGATGGCATGAAAGCACTCGTGGTTGCGATTTGCCTTTTTGAAAGGTGACATATGAGGATCGGAGAGATAACCCCTCGAAAAGCAAGGGATTTCGTCGCGAGCTGGCCGGTGTATGCAAGAGACAGAGGCAGCCCGCTGTGGATGAACCCGGGTGAACTCAAGACCCTGCAGGAAAGCAACCTGCGCGGGCAGCTCGAGCTGGTCGCGGCTTTCAGTCCCTATTATCGCGAGGTCTTCCGGCGTGAGAAGGTCGCGGTAGGGGAGATCCATACCCTGCAGGACCTGGAGCGCATTCCCGTAACCTCCAAGGAATCCTACCTGGATAACCCCATCTCGTTCCTCCTGGTAGTTGACCCGCCCGACCCCCTGGACGTCACCTACGAGATCACCTATACGTCGGGGACCACTACCGGAGCGCCCGCCCCTTTCTTCAATACCGCCTACGATATGTTCAACATCAGCTTGCAGCTGCGGCGCATGGCCGAGATAAGCTGGATGACTCCAGAGGATACGGTGGTCAATCTCTTCCCATATGGGAGCCTGCCCCATATCGGTTTCTATCGCACCATACATTTCGCCTCTACGGTGGGTATGAAGCTGGTCAACGCGCTGGTGGGCAAGGATGCACCCGGGTTTGCCCTGCATCGTTCCGTGGACGAGGCGCTCGGGCTCGTGGAGCTGCACGGGGCGAGTATACTGGCGGGAACGGGACGCTACGAGCGCAGGCTCATCATGCGCGGAGAGCAACTCGGCACCGACCTCTCGCCTGTGCGCACGCTCATGGCGCTGGGCGACACCGTGCCGGAGGGCATGCGCGACGAGATGAGGGGGCATCTCCACGGAGCGGCGGACGTGTTCGTCAATAATGGCTATATCCTCACGGAGTGCCAGGGTCCCTTCGTGGAGTGCTGCGAGTTCGGGGGCAACCACAACCCAGCCCCCAATATCTACCATATAGAGATCCTCGACCCCGACACCTTGCGGCCCCTGCCCGACGGCGAAGTGGGCCTGCTCGCCGTCACCCATATCGACCGCAGGGGGACGGTATTGCTGCGTTACGTCGTGGGCGACCTGGCGGCCCGCGAGGGCGGCACCTGCCCATATTGCGGCCGCAGCGGGGATCGCCTGGTAGTGCGCATGGGTTCCACCTATGCCGTCCGCGCCGAGGAGGTCATCCGCGTCGGCGGCAAACTGGTCAACCCGGAGGCGGTCAGAAACCAGCTTGCGGGGGTGAGCGGCATGGTCGAATACCAGTTGGTGGTGGAGAAGGAGGATCCCCGCAATGCCTTCAGTCCCGACCGCCTCATCATCCGCATGTCCGTGGCGGGGAGGATGCGCCAGGACCTGGAGGAAGAGGTGATCGGCCGAGTGTGCGAGGCCACGGGCATACGGCCCAAGGTGGAGTTCGTACAGTCGCCGGAGATCTACGATCCCACCCTGGCCCTCAAGGCCACCCGTTTCCTCGACAAACGCTAGGGGTCAGGTCTTTCATTTTGCATACCTGGGTATCCCGGTGATCCATCTGTTGCATCTGACTTCGGTTGCTCTGGGGATTAAGACCGCGGATATACTCCGGTATGCAAAATGAAAGACCTGACCCCTAAAGAGAAGATCTCTGCAGGTTGGCAGGGAGGAGGTGGGGATTGAGGGTCTCCTGGAGGTTTCCCGAAGCGTCGAAGATCAGCACCGGCACGCGCGCATCGGCATCCCCGGCACTCCAGTCCGCGCAGGCGAAGACCGGCACGCGCGCGCCGGCGTAGGCGGGATCGTAGAGCAGGGTATCGGAAGCGCTGTCGAGGCGCAAGCGGCCCACGGCTCCGGTGAGGGAGAGGAAAGCCACCCCCCGCGAGTAATAACCCAGTGACTGGTCGCAGGCGTATTCCGGAAGGAAGGGACCGCGCATGGCGCCGTATCTTTCCTCCCTGCCGGGGTTGTAAGCGCAGACGTCCCAGAACCCTCCGTTCTTCCTGCTGGCGTAGAGGTACTGCAGGTTCCAGTAGCGCGTGAGGCGGTCGCTCTGGCCGCCGGGCCAGCCGGGGATGCCAAGCCAGAAGCCGGTGGCGTCGCGCCACAGGTTCTGCGAGACCCACTGGTTCTCGTTATTGACGCTGGTGTGGACCGAGCCGTATCTGCGCATGGTCCTCGAAGTGGCGGAAACGAGGTCCTGCCGGAACTTATCTATATTGGAGGCGGTGAGCGCGGGGTCGAGTCCCGCCGCCAGCAGGTAGAGCAGGCCGTTGGAAGCATAGATGGAATATGCCTCGCGTTCGGATTGGGGAACGGCGGGGTCGGCGCAGACGGCGAAATGATCCCCCAGCCAGAGCTTCTCCTCCAGGGTGCGGTTGATGAGCCCCACGCGCTCCTCGCAGGCCGCGATGAACTCCGCGTCGGGGGAGTCCTGGGCGCCCGCCATCTCCGAGGCAGCCCGGTAGGCACCAAGGGCCTTTACCCCCAGGTAGGTCTGGTTGCGTGCGTGCTGCACCGCGCGGGACCCCTGGTCGATGGTGTTATCCACGTTGATGTCGGGAAGGCCGTCCCCATCCGTATCGCAGGCGAAAATGAAGCGGGTGTAGTCCAGTACGTGGGCGAATTCCCCCTGTATGAACGCGGTATCCCCACTGTTCTTCCACATGGAGTAGAGCAGGAGTATGTAGTCGGCGTTCTCCTCCACCGGCATGTCGTGGGGATAGGCCATGCCGTTGGCCCAGTGCTCGACGCCCATATCGTGGCTCAGGCATTTTCCCTGCTCCAATTCCTTCTCGAACGTCACCCATTCCTGCAGCAGGGTCTTGAGGAGGTCGGGCCAGAAGGAGAGGTAGAAGAAGGCATTCGTATACTCCACGTCGACGGAAGAATGATACATGTAGGGCTCGCCCTCCCACACGCTGAACCACTCCTGCCCCCAGTTGTCGTACACCCACCAGGTATTGCAGATGAAGTTCTGCAGGGCGCAGGCGGCCAGGTCCCGGCCCGCCTGCGGTAGGGGTGACAGGTAGCTCTCGGAGAGTACTCCATCGAAGAAAGTGGTCTTCGCATCGATGGAAGGCCGCTGCGATCCCAGTGCGTAGTCCACCACTGCGTCCACCGAGTCCAGGTTGGGGCCGTTTGGCTGGTTGTAGAGAAAACGGTTGGCTTTCTCCCCACGTACCTCGAGGACCCCCTCGTCGCTATGGCAGGCCAGTACGGCGGTGAACGTATCCAGGCCGTCCGCAGCCAGCGTGAAGGGCGCGTCAAAACCGGAATAACCGCGGGGTATGAAGGAATATACGGGGGTGGCGCGGAATTGGGGATATCCGGCGGGGGGATCCCACATCCATCCCGTCGCGATGATGTCATCATAGTGCCAGTTGACCCGCGCGGGCTCGTCCACGGCCAGCGCTTCCCAGAACTCGAAGCAGCCCGAATTGCTCTCCCCGTTCACGTGCGATTCCTGGCCGTAGGTGTATTGCGTGGTGTACTTGTACCCCCGGGATCCCTTGAGGGAGCGCGGCGATCCGCCCCCGGTGTTGTTGTCCTTGTGCGCCCGCGCCAGGAGTATCTCCCCCCGTACCTCCTCCCCGCCGGGATTGCTCAAGTCTATATCGAGATAGAAGAAGGGCGCGGTGGAGAGTTTCTCGTCCCCGGGATAGAAAGGGGCCGTCAGGGTCACCATGGCCTGGAAGGGAAGGGAAGGATCCTGGCATACGTAGGTGATGCCGGTGAGGGAGAGCTGCTGGTCGATGGAGGAGAAGGTGGGGTAGCGGTCGGTGAAGGGCAGGCAGCGTATCTCGCCCTCCTCGTCCCGGAACGCCAGGACGAATTCCGAGAGATCGTCCGTCCAGGTGCCCAGGGGAGACTGGCGCCAGGCCAGGAGCTGGGGCACGGGGTTGATCATGAAGCGCGAACCGAACCGCCCCAGCACGGCCTCGTATACGTTCTGGCCGGACGAGCCCTGGCGCAGGGGTATGTACGTCCAGTGGCGCGACTCCCCGCTCTTGATCTCCAGGTCCGGTTCGCCCGGGGCGCTGAGGCGGATATGCCCGATCAATGCGAGCCCCTTCACCGCCTCGAAGCGCAGGTCCAGTATGCCGCCGGGGGCGCTCACGCCGGGGACGGTTACCTGGTAAGCGCGCTCCTTGCCCGCCTTGGCGCACAGGTCCACCGAGGTCAGCCCGGGTGGGATGACGTCGTTGCAGTAGACGTTGAACACGCGCCCGCCGGGGAGCGTATGGGCGTATTCCACGAAGCTCAACTCGAGGTCATAGGCCTCCTGCGGCAAGCCGGCGATAACGTAATGGAAGTCCTCCCCCTCGCGGATGCTCTTGTACTTGTAATCCTGGCGGGTCTGGTTGTCCGTGCCCTGGACGGGGCGCGCATCCAGCGATACAGGCCAGGAATTGCCCTGCAGTTCTATAATGACCCCACCGCGATAGGAAAGTGCCGCGTTTTCCCTGCCTGCACTGCTCCCCCAGCCGCTGCCGCCCAGGAAGAGAATGGGATAGAAAGCAAGCAGCCCCGCTACGATCAGCGTGACGCCCAGCTTGCGTGCCCTGCAAGGCCTCTTTACATCGAAGATTTTTTCCGTCATAAATATTAAATTCTCTATCTTATACCGGCACGAACCATTAATCGTCTTTATGTAGCCGGGCCTTTAATGCGAATTCGCTGGTATTACACGGTGCGGGCTGTCGAGAGCGGAGGGTTAGTGCGGAGAAACCCCAGTGCGGTCGCGCAGGAGGCGGCTAAAACAAGAGAACCTGGTGTATCTATCCGTGAGGGAGCGCATGATTGTGCTTGGGCATGGCCTATATACAAAAACCCCATCCGGGAACCTATAAGAAGAGGATAAGGTGTATCCTGCGGCATCGACGCAGGAGCCACGCGCGGGCATAGCCTGTATATAAAAACCCCTGCCCGGACTCGCCGGGCTAAGTCGAGGCGTAATATAAGCGGAGCGAGACCGTATGAGCAAGGCTAGGTTAGAAAGAAGCACCGAAAGCATAAGAACCGGGTGTATTTATCCGTATGGGAACGCATATTTTTGCGCGGGCATAGCCTATATAAAAACCCATGCCCGGGGACCGGTGGTTGATCGTAAATTGCAAATAAACTGCCACCTGCCCGGGGAACTACCAGGTCGGTCGCAGCGAGTGCGCGCAAGTGAAGATGGGGTCTCTCCCCCCTATCCCATTTATTGCGCGCCGAGCGAGACCGTTACCTGGAGGCCCCGGGCCAGAATATGTAAGGAAGTGAGAACCATTACCACCTGTTCCCGGGTCGGAAAAATCCTTATTCGATGGCCCCGATGGAGCAGTGGCCGCCGGAGCGCTGTTTGAAGTACATGGCCCGTTCGCCCACCACCGGCAGGTCGGAGGTCAACTTGAGGCTCACCTCTTTCTCTCCCACGAAAGCGCCCACGTTGATGGTGAAACGAGAGCGGGCCGGTATACCCGCGGTAACGCTCTGGGTGGAGCCACCTGGAAACATGAAGTCTATGGTGACCGCGGCGCCCTGGTCCCAGGGGTTCTGGATGAGCAGCCACTCCTCGTAGCCCTCAGCGGTGTAGCCCTCGGCGAAGTACCAGGTCTTCTCCGGAGTGGGTGTCCCGATGGTGTCGTGGCCGTCGCTGCGGTCATTCCAGTACATGGCCCGCTCGGCCACCACCGGCGTAGAGGAGGATACGCGCGTCGATACTTGGGCTCCCGGCAGCACCTGGTGCACCGGCACGGTGTAGCGGCTGCGTGACGGCACGGCGAATTGTATGGAAGTATTGGTTCCGTCCAGCTGCATGAAGGTCATGTCCACCAAGGCGGCGGAGTCCTGCGGGTTCTGCACCAGCAGCCACTCCTCGAATCCCTCCGAGGTATAGCCCTCCGCGAAGAACCACGTGTACGAAGGAGAACGGGCTCCGATGGAACAGGTCCCACTGCGCATGCTGTTGAGGTACTGCGCTCTCTCCACCACCACCGGTTGGTCTGTCTGCAGGTAGGTGCTCACCTGCGCGTCGGGGAGGATGTCATCGACGTGGATGGTGAAGCGGGAGCGCGGTGTCAGCGTATAGCTGCGATTGACCACGCCGTGCTCCTGGGTCTGGAACTGGACGTTAAGGGACGCATTGGTATCATTGGGGTTCTGAACCAGTATCCACTCGTCGAAGTTACCGCCGGTATATCCCTCCGCCAGGTACCAGTTCTGGGACGGGGAGTTGACGCCCACGGTGTCGTGCCCAGCCTTTCCTCCGTTGAAATACATGGCCCTCTCCGCCACCACCGGCTGGGTGGCCTGGATCCTGGTGGACACCTCCGCGGCGGGGAGGATGTCGTCGACGTGGATGGTGAAACGGGAGTGCGGGGGCAGGTTATAGGAACGCTCGGTATTTACGCCTCCCGGCTGCATGAAGGTCACGTTCACGCCCGCCTCCTGGTCTCCCGGATTCTGTATGAGCACCCAGGTATCGAACTCGCCCCCCGTAGCGTTACTGCCGGTGTAACCCTCGGCCAGGTACCACGTGGTGGCCGGGGATGGGACATCGGTGTTCACCCCCATTTTCAAGGTGGCGGGTGGGGTGTAGACCGAGGGATCTGCAGGGTCGGTCTCCAGGTAGAGGGTATAGGTGCCGTCGGGGGCCTTCTGTCCCCAGTCATCCTTGCCGTCCCAGGTCAGACCGGTAGCTCCGGGTGTAAGGGTACGGATGGTCTGCAGGTTGGACACCACCAGGGCCTGCTTGATCGCTCCCGCCGGGGCGTTGTAGGTAACCGATACCTGCTGTCGCGGGCTGTCGGTGCCCGGGGAGCACGAGAAGGGCTGTGCCTGCAGGCTGGTGATGGGCTGGTACTGCGAGCGGCTGAGGTTGCCCGGCAGCAGCGAGCCGTTTATCACCTGCTGCAGGCCGCCAGAAGCGTCGAATACCAGCACCGGGATGCGCTGGGCGGGGTTGGCCGCACCCCAATTGGCGCAGGCCAAGACGGGGACGCGGCCGGAGGGATGTGCGCCATCGTAGATAAGGTACCCGGATGGTTGATCGAGGCGGAGGCGGCCCATGGCGTTGATCAGACAGAAAACGGTGGCGCCGCGGGGATAATAGCCCAGGGACTGCTGGTAGGCGGAATCGAGCGAGTATGCGCCCCGCATGCCTCCGGCTTCGAGTTCGGCCTGGGAAAGGTACGTGGAGGCCGCATCCTGATCGATGAAGCCCAGGCCGTGCGCTTCGCTGGTCCCCAGGAAGTAGAAATCGCTATAGGCGCAGACATCCCAGAAGCCGCCATTCTTCTTGGTGGCATAGTAACGCTGGAGGTTCCAGTAGGACGCGAGGCGGGCGGACTGCCCCTGGGCCCAGTTGTCGATACCCAGCCAGTAGCCGGCGGCGTCCCTCCAGATGTTCTGGGATACCCACTCGTTCTCGTTGTCCACGCTGGTGTGCACGAAGCCGTAGCGGCGCGAGGTGGTGATGGATGCGTTTACCAGGTCCTGTTTGAACCTCTCCAGGTTAGAGGCGGAGAGCCCGCAATCCAGGCCCGACGCCAGGAGGTAGAGCAGGCCGTTGGAAGCATAGAGGGAATACGCGTTGCGGTCCACCGCGGGCACGTTTCCGTCGGTACATACCACGAAGTGATCCCCCTGCCAGAGCTTGTCCTCCAGGGTCAGATTGATCAGGCGCACGCGGGCGTCACAGTTGGAGATGAACGCCGAATCGGGTGAGTCCTGCGCCTGCGCCATCTCGCGGGCCGCCCGGTAGGCGGCCATGGCTTTAACCCCCAGATAGGTCTGGTTCTTGCTGTTCTGGACGGCGGGGGAGCCCTGGTCGATGGTGTTGGCGACGTTGATGTCCGGAAGGCCGTCCCCGTCCGTATCGCAGTTGAAGATGAAGCTGGCGTAGTCCCTGACGTGGCCGAACTGGCTCTTCATGAAGGCGGTATCCCCCGTACTCTTCCAGTGGTTATACATGAGCAGGATATAGTCGGCGTTCTCCTCCACGGGCATGTCATGGGGGTAAGCCATGCCGGTGACGGAGTCGACTATCCCCATATCGTGGGAGAGATATCTCCCCAGGCCCACCCATTTCTCGAAGAGCGGCCATTCCGTGAGTGTCTTCTCCAGCAGGTCGGGCCAGAAGGAAAGATAGAACCAGGCGTCGTTGTACTCCACGTCCACGGTGGAATGGAACATGCACGGCGTGCCCTCCCAGACGCTGAACCATTCACTGTTAAGGCTGTTGTAAACCCACCAGGTATTGCAGAGGAAAGTCTGCAGGGAATAGGCCATGAGGTCCCGCCCATCCTGCGCCAGGGGGGAGACGTAGGTGTCCGAGAGTACGCCGTCGAAGAACTGGCTCTTCGCCTCGATATTCGCGCGATCCGCTCCCAGGGAATAGTCGACCACCTGGTCCACCGAAGCGAGGTTGGGGCCGGAGGCCTGGGAATAGAGGAAACGGTTGGAGAAATCGCCCCGTACGTTGAGCACGACATCGGTGGTGTGGGAAGCGAGCACGAGGGTACGGCTGTCGCTGGCCCCGCCCGCGAGGGAGAACGACCAGTCCATGCCGGAATACCCCCGCGGCCTGAAGGTGTATACCTTATGCCGGTAAGGGAGGGGATAACCCGAAGGGGATCCCCACATCCAGCCGGTGGAGGTGATATCGGCGTAGTGCAGGTTGACATTGGTCGTGTTGTCGACCGCTGCCGCCTCGCTGAAGCTGACATACCCCGAGTTGTTCGGGTTGGGGAGGATATAGCTCTCGTCCCCGTAGGTGTACTTGGTGTTGAACTTATACCCCGAGGACGCGCCGCCCAACGGCTGGGGCGCCGCCGCGCCGGTGTTATCGTCCTTGTGCGCCCTGGCCAGCATGAACTGTCCGTTTACGGGTGTACCTCCCAGATTGGTAACCCTGATATCGACGTAGAAGAAAGGGGCGGTGCTCAGCTTGGTGTCCTGGGGATAGAAGGGTGCTTTGAGGGTCACGGTGGCCTTGAAGGGAAGAGCGGGATCCTGGCACTCGTAGGATACCCCGGTCATCGTCAATTGCTGGTCTACGGTGGAGAACACGGGGTAGCGGTCGGTGAAGGGGAGGCAGCGTATGTCGCCGCCGGCGTCCTTGAAGGCCAGCACCAGCTCGCTGAGATCCGCGGTCCATGTACCCAGGGGAGACTGGCGCCAGGCCAGGAGTTGGGGTACGGGGTTGATCATGAAGCGCGAGCCCAGGCGGGCGAGGATCGTCTCGTGCAGGTCCTGCCCGGCCCCGTTGATGAAGCGCAGGGGAAAGGCGGACCAGTTGCGGGTCTCCATCACGTTTATCTCGAGCACGGTCTGTCCGCCCGTTGTCAACCGGATATTGCTGATGGTCGCCTCAGCTTTGCTCGCCAGAAAGCGCAGGTCCAGAATGCCGCCCGGCGCCGGCACGTTGGTGATCGTCACCTGGTACGCCTGGTACTTGGGCACCCGGGTGAGGATATCCAGGTTGACCAGCCCTGGCAGGGGCATGTCATTGGCCTTGATATCGTATACACGTTGCCCCGGGGCGCTGTAGTAGGACTCCACCATGCTGAACTCGATGTCGTAGGTCGCCTGGGTCAGGCCGCTCAGCGCATAATGGAAATCATTACCATATCTCTCCTGCTTGTACTTGTACGCCTGCTTGGTGGCGCTATCGGTGCCCGTGACGGGACGGTCGGCGATGGAGATAGCGGAGGATCGGCCCTGCAGCTCGACGACGGTGCGCCCATCTTCGGCGCATGCGCTCTCTCCGGAGGCGAGCAGCAGCAGGGCGGCTATGGCGACTACGAGAAGCGGGGAAAACCTCCACCCCGCTTTGCGCAGCGTGATTGATCCCGCCCGTCCCGTATGCCGCCCACGCTTTTGCCGCGCGGAGCAAGGGCAGCCGCATGCACGCAAGGCGCCGGCCCCGGTCGCCATGACCGCAGCTTTTTCATCGGGTCCGCTCATCTCACAACCTCTCATACCTGTCAGGCGAGCCATGTTTCACCCCGCCGATCCAGCCCGGGGTTTTTCTGCCCGCTCTCTTACATTATTCGGCGCTTACGGGATCGCAACCGATCTCGCAACTTCCCCCCTTCCAGCCCTGCTGGCCGTAGGAGAAGTACATGGGCCTCTCCGCCACGATCGGGCGGTTGGAGGTCACATGCAGCGAGACATCCAGGTCTGGTCCGATGACCTGGTTCACGCTTATAGTCAGGCGCGTCAACGCGGGCACGCTAAGGGTCTGCAGCCTGTTGGCGCCCTGACCTGCACCCAGCAGGTATTCCACGTCAACCGTCGCGTCTTCCTCCCCCGGGTTGGCCAGCGTCAGCCATTCCTCGAAACCGGAACGGGTGGTGCCTTCGGCCAGGTACCAGTTGAAACCGGGGCGTACGGCGCCGACTACGTCATGGCCGCCCGGGATATTACCACGATAATCGAAGTACATGGGCCTTTCGGCCATGATGGGCTGATCCGAGTCCAGGTAGAGCGAGACGTCCTTCTCCGGGCCCACGGCCTGGTTTACGCTTACGGTTACGCGGGAACGGGCGGGGACCACCCAGGCCTGCAGGATGTTCTGCCCCTGGCCCGCACCCAGCAGGTATTCCACGTCAACCGTCGCGGCCAGGTCGCCGGGGTTGGCCAGCGTCAGCCACTCCTCGAAGCCGGAACGGGTGGTTCCCTCGGCGAAGTACCAGGTACCGCTCGGCGCTACGGCGCCCATCACCACGTGCCCGCCGTCCATGGTGCCGTGATAGTTGAAATACATGGGGCGCTCGGCCACGATGGGCTGCCCCGAGGTGATGTGCAGCGAGACGTCCTTCTCCGGCCCCACGGCCTGGTTGACGTTGACCGTTACGCGGGAGCGGGCGGGGATGTTCCAGTCCTCCGTGCGGTTGGAGCCCTGCCCCGGCCCCAGTAGATACTCCACCCGCGCCACCGTATCGGCGAACCCCGGGTTGGCCAGTGTCAGCCACTCGTCGAAACCGGAACGCGTGGTACCCTCGGCGAAAAACCATTCGCTGGAGGGGTAGCGGGCTCCTTTGGCGTCCGATCCGCCCGTCCAGCTCCCCTGGTAGTTGAAGTACATGGCGCGCTCCGCGAATATGGTCTGAGGGCTGGAGATGGTGGTCGCGACGTCCTTGTCCTGCCCTACTATGGCGGCGACGTTGAGGGAGAACCTGCTGTTGCCGGGAATGGTGAAGGTGGCTTTCTGCGTCTCACCGCCGCTCATGAGAAAAGTGAAGTCCGTCTGCGCGTCGGTCCCTTCGGGATTGAGCACGCACAACCACTCCTCGAAGCCGGAACGGGTGGTTCCCTCGGCGAAGTACCACGTGTTCTGGCCGATGGCTGAAACGGCCGCCTCCACGTCCAGCCGCCCGGAGCCGTAATAGGGATCCCAGCCTGGCGAGCCGAGGTCCACGCAGGTGGATGTGAGCAAAAGGGTGATGTCCTCAGGGGTCAGCTTGGGGTCTTCGGAGAGCAGGAGCCCCGCCGCAGCGGCGGCCTGTGGCGCGGCCATGCTGGTTCCCTCCCCCCAGGACAGGGTGAAGCCGGCCTGCGGATTTCCGGGTGTGATGAAGGACTCCTGGGGGATGCCGTCCCCGTAGCCGTCGTGGTTGTCGTCCCGGGTGAGGTCGCCTCCGGGGGCTACCAGGTCGAGGCCGGTCCCATAGTTGGAATAGTGAGCCCGTTCGTCGCGGTAATCGGTGGCTCCGACCGCGAGGACGTAGGGACCCTCGTCAGCCGGGCAGTCCATGCCGCCGGGATACCCGGCGTCGGAGCCTTCGTTGCCGGCTGCGGCTATGCAAAGCGCCCCGCGCGAATAGGCGTATTTAACCGCTTCGCCCACCGCCTCGCTATGCCGCGGGGAAGCCAGGCTGAGGCATATTACCCGGGCTCCGTTGTCGGCGGCATGGTAGATGCCCGATGCCACCGTGGAAGCGCTACCTACGCCGCTGCTCCCCAGGACGCGCACCGGCATGATGGTGCAGGCGGAGGCCATTCCCGCGGCACGGAAGCCGTTGCCGAAGGAGGAGGCGATGATCGCGGCGACGTGCGTCCCGTGTCCGTACTCATCGTCGGGAAAGGCGTCGTTGGCGACGAAGTCATAACCGGGGGCGAAGGAGGTCTGGGCGAAGTCCGGAGCCTTGCTGAACTGATCGGCATCGCGGTATGCGACGCCGGAGTCTACCACCGCTATGACCACCGATGATTGGCCGCTGCCGACGACATCCCACGCGTCGGGCATGCCTATTCTGTGCAAGTTCCACTGCTTCGCGTAGTCGGGGTCACTGGGTGTCTCGGCCGCGTAGAAAGGGAAGTCGGGTTCGGCCCAGGACACCCCGCTGAGGTCCTGCAGCTCGGCGGCGTCTATGCCGGGTGGAGCCTCCATGAGCAACGTTCCACCCGGCAGAGCTTTTTCGAGATGCAGCCCCATGGAGATGGAGTCCCTCACCGCCTCCGCCGCCATCCCATCCTCTGGACATACGATGAAAGTCTGGCCGGAAGCGTCCTGCCCGTTTCCGGAATCGCCGCCCAGCGCGGGAACGGCTGATGCCGCGCTGGCAAGTACGGCCAGCACCAGCACCACCAGCAACCTGGAGGCGATCTTCGACGTTCTCATATCAGTGTGCTCTCTTTCTGGCAACCCGGCGTTGCACGATCCCCCTCGATCTACATTCCAATCTCTATATTATATATTTTCTCCGCTATTAAACCTCTTGTTCTTCTTCGCGAAAGGCATAGGGGTCGAGCCTGGACTTATGCCTGAGCCATATGCCCAGCATCTCTACATGGGGATTCTAAGTGACAACTTGCTTCCTTTCCTCCCGCTCCTCTTGGATTTTTCAGGCATAAGTCCAGGCTCGACCCCTATGCTTGACGGTTTCTCGCTATCTTCTACCCACACTTTTTTGGAGAAGAGCTAACCTTTTGACCGCCGTACGGGCATTTATGTTTCCACCTGCGTTTCTCCTGAGCAGGCACCGACGTAAAAAATCACGGATTATACCAGGTATTTCTCCAGCCTGCGCATCCCCTCGGCCAGGTTGTCGAGGTGGTTGGCGTAGCTGAAGCGGATGTAGCCCTCGCCACCGTTTCCGAAATCGATGCCGGGCGTCACGGCCACGCAAGCCTTCTCCAGCAGCTCCATGGCGAACGCATAGGAGTCGTCCGTGAAACGCCTGGCGTTGGCCAGGATATAGAAGGCGCCATGGGGCTCGACGGCCACGCCGAAGCCGACCTCACGCAGTCGCGGCAGCAGGAAGCGCCGCCGTTCGTCGTAGGTGCGCACCATGGCCGCCACCTCCTCGCCTGCTTCGCTGAGCGCTGAGATCCCCGCCCGTTGCACGAAGGCGTTGGCGGAGATGAACAGGTTCTGCTGCATCTTCTGGATAGGCCTGACGAACTCCTCGGGAGCTATGAGGTAACCCAACCTCCACCCCGTCATGGCATAGAGCTTGGAGAAGCCTCCGAGGACGAAGGCGCGGTCGGTGAACTCCAGGATGCTGTGCTCCACGCTCTCGTACACCAGGCCGTGATAGATCTCGTCGCTTACCACGTACTGGCCGTAACCGGTCAGGGCGGCGATCTCCTCCATGACCTCCGGCTCCAGCAGGTTTCCGGTGGGATTGGAGGGAGAGTTGATCATAATCGCCCTGGTGCGGGGTCCGAGGCATCTCTCGATGTCCCGCGGCCGGTACTGGAAAGCATCCTCCTCGAAGACGGGTACCTCTATGGGTTGCCCATCTACGAACTCCACGATGTTGGGATAGCAGGCATAGCAGGGATCGGAGAGAATCACCTCGTCTCCGGGGTCGAGGAGGGCGGCGAAAAGAAGTAGCATGGCGGGTGAGCTGCCGCTGGTGACGATGATTCGCCCGGGATCAATCTCGACGTTATACTTCCCGGAGTAATGGTGGGAGATGGCCTCACGTAATTCGTGCAGGCCCAGGCTGTGAGTGTAATGTGTCTCGCCCTCGAGCATGGCCCGGTAGGCCGCCTCCTTTACGCAGCGCGGCGTATCGAAATCGGGCTCTCCCACCTCCATGTGGATGACGTCATGTCCCTCCCGCCCCATCTGCAGGGCTTTCTCCAGGATCTCCATGACGATGAAGGGTGGGATGCGGTCCCCCCGCCTGGCGATCATATCCCCTCCTCGCTCTAGAATAGAGCTATAGGTTTATTTTTACGAGAAGTGTGGGCGATTATAGCTTGTGCCCGTGTTTGTCGCCCCCACCACATATTCACCCACACTTCTCGTAAGCGAAACAGCTATATTATATAGGAACGGGACAATAGGTTTGGGGATCGTGGTGACTACGGCACCGGCTATATCTTGGAAGGAGATGCCATGGATTGGGATGCGCTGCGGAACCGCATAAAGACCGACTTCGATGCGAAGAACGCTACGCGAGAGCAGGTTCTTAAAGCCTGCCGCTCGCTGGTACAGACCTCCAGCTACATCATCAGGTCGGTGCACCGGGGTGAGAGGGATGAGGCCCTCGGTCTTATCGACCAGGCATCCCAGCTGTCGTCCAGTATCACCGATATGACCAAAGACCATCCGGAGGTCTACACCGCGGGCTTCGTGCACGACGCCCAGAAGGAATACGCGGAGGCAAGGGTTACTTACGCCCTCATCAACAGCGAACCGCTACCCGAACCGGAGGAGCTGGGTGTAGAGTTTCCCGCATACCTCAACGGGCTGGGGGAGGTAGTGGGGGAACTACGTCGCTCCATCCTCGACCTCATACGCGAGGGCCACCTGGGGCGGGGCGACGAGCTCTTATCCTACATGGACGACATCTATTACCTGCTCGTTTCCTTCGACTATCCCGATGCCATCACGGGAGGTCTACGCCGCACCACGGATATGGCCAGGGCGATCATGGAGAGGACCCGCGGCGACCTGACCACCACGCTCAGGCAGAGCAAACTCAAGGAAGCCATCTTCGATCTGGAGAGGAACCTGAAGAAAGCCTCCAAAAAGGATTAAGTGTTGGCCCCTGCTCAAGTTACTCTACGTCATCGAGGCGATGCATTCGAGGCGGTTCTCTATACACGGGTGGGTGTGAAGATGCTGGATGAGCCACCCGGTGATGCTGCCGGGCGGTTTAAGCGGCTGATTGAAGAACATGTGGTTTACGAAAACGTTGTCCCCCCGGATGGGGTCCGAGCGCATGATATCAGATTTCTTTAAGGCAGACACCACTGCCTCGGGATTGCGCGTGATCAGCAGCGCTTGGGAATCGGCCAGAAAGTCCCGATTACCTGGCAGCACAAAGGCGAAATAGGCCGCCCATAGAGGGATCCAGAACACGGCCAGTATTACCCACACGATGACGAAGGATACGCAAACGACCAGGAAATGGAGACCGAATTCACGTAGAAAGAGATTCGTGAATACCGGCCTCTCCTCAACATCCACCAGTTTGCCTGCCCCGCTCCAGTAAGCGGAGAAGGCGAGAGGGAGGAAGGCGCTTACGCCAAGGCCCAGCATCCATATCCAGGTATCGTGAGACATGATGTGGTAGACTTCATGCGCAAACAGCGCCTCCAGCTCATCGCGGTTGAGGTTCTCCACCGCTCCCCTGGATACCAGGATAAGCCCCTCTTGATATCCCCTTGCAAGGCTAATGGCATTAACGCCATTGTTCGCGATCACCAGTATATCCGGCTCCTCCGCGCCGGCGGCGATGCATACATTCACCAAGGCGTGCCGCAGCTTCCTTTCATCCTGCTCGGAGAGGGGAGCGGTCAAAAAAAGTCTAAGGATCGCTTGCTTGCCTTTGAAGTAGGCCCAGCAGGCGAGGAGGGGAAACAGAACCAAAGTTACACCGAGAGCCACCGCGGACGACAAGAGGAAAGGCTTCCAGGCGAAAACCTGGCCCCGGGTTACGATGGCGGCTACCGCCAGCGATTCGAGGAGGATGACCGTGAAGAAGACGAATACACCGAGGGCGATGCGCCTGCGATTGGACGCTATGGCATCGTAAAGGTAGACCCGCTCCCGCAAGTTCAGCCCCCTTGCCCTACCTGTATGGGAATATCAGCGCAGCTTCTTCACGAAGACGGCGTTGGCCAGATGCCAGCCGACGGTACGCTTCTGTTTCCCCACCATGGTCTGCATCGGCCCCTTGAAAGGGTCTTTTACTTCGACCTTTACCTTGACCCCGGGTTTGATACCCAGGGAGGCCATGAAGCGCAGCATCTCCGGGTCGTCATCCTTCACACTCATGACCTCGGCCTGCTCCCCGGGTTCGAGGGAATACAACGTGACCTCTTCGACCAGCACGTCTTCGACCTTGGTGGGAATGGGGTATCCGTGCGGGCAGACCTTGGGGCGGTTGAGGGCCGAGTAGAGCCTCCGCTCCACTTCATCGGAGATATCGTTCTCGAAGAGAAGGGCTTCCTCGTGAGCTTCGTGCCATTCGAAGCCGAGCATATCGGTGAGGAACCTCTCCACTATACGGTGCCTGCGTATAGCCTTTACCGCCAGCTTCTCGCCCTCGGGCGTGAGGGTGATGCCGTGATAGGGCACGTAGTTGATGAGCTTCTTGCCGGCCAGGCGTTTCAGCATGTCGGTGACGGTGGATGGGGCCACCTTCATGGATTCGGAGAGGGCCGAGGTGGAGACCGGGCTGGATACGTGTTCCAGGCGGAGAATATGCTTGAGGTACTCTCCGAACTGGTCTTTGCCCAGGGTACCCTTGGATGTCTTAGGCGAAGATCCCTTTACTGCTCCCATGCGTTCCTCCATAAAAGGGACTTGAAATTTTGACTAACCCAAATTATAATTTCGCCGTCCCGAATTTTCAAGAGCGGTACGGGGTAAGCCTTTCTTGAAACTTGAAAAGAATGCCCCGAGAAGGCATAATTCATCATTAATATTTTTTACAGCCAAGGCAGCATCCGGGGATCGACGGCAGAAGGCCTTAATCGATAGACCATAATCGGCGTTTCGCCACCAGCATGACATCAAGGGGAAGGAGCGTGATATGGAATACTGGGCCCTGGCTACCGGGGGTGCGGCCATTGTCGGTCTGATAATGGCTTTCGTCTATGCCGGGATGGTCACCAGGGAGGATCCGGGCGACGAGAAGATGCAGTCCATAGCCGGCGCTATCCGCGAAGGGGCCATGGCGTTCATCAGGCGCGAGTACCAGGTACTGGCCGGATTCGTGGTCATCGTCTTCGCTCTCATCACCATCTTCATATGGTATAAGCCTCCCCTCGGAGGTGAAAGCACCTACACAGGTATCTATACCGCCATCGCCTATCTCTTCGGTGCGTCCTGCTCCATGGCGGCGGGCTTCATAGGCATGAACATCGCGACCAAGGCAAACGTACGCACCACCCACGGCGCCGAGCGGGGTACCATGGACGCCCTGGTCATCGCGTTTCGCGGGGGAGCGGTGATGGGACTGACCGTGGCCGGCCTGGGTCTCCTGGGCCTTTCCCTGGTCTATCTCATCTTCGTAGTGTGGTGGAAGGTGATCACCGACCCGGCTGGCCAGGCCTCCATCATCGCCGGCTTCAGCCTGGGCGCCAGCTCCGTCGCCCTCTTCGCCCGCGTAGGCGGCGGCATATATACGAAGGCGGCGGATGTGGGAGCCGACCTGGTCGGCAAAGTAGAGGCCGGTATCCCCGAGGACGATCCCCGCAACCCGGCGGTCATCGCCGACAACGTCGGAGACAACGTGGGTGACGTCGCCGGCATGGGTGCCGACCTCTATGAATCCTATGTCGGTTCCATTGTCGCCCCCATCGCCCTCGCGGCAACGGTCTTTGCTCTTTCGGGATCGGATGGAGTCATGAAGGGGATGCTCCTGCCCATGATGATCGCCGGCGTCGGCATCCTGGCATCCGTGATCGCGACCTTCTTCGTGCGGGCGAAGGAAGGAAAGCATCTCTCCCGCGCCCTCAACTCCGGCAGCTATGCCGCCGCCTTCCTGACCACCATCGGCACGGTCCCGCTGGTGCTCCTGTGGCTGAAGGACGTACAGGACGTGCAGCATCCCATAGGATTCTGGATAGCTATCGTGGCTGGCCTGGCGGCTGGACTGGCCATCGGCTGGGTGTCCGAGTTCTATACCTCGGACAAGTACGGTCCGGTGAAGGAGATAGCGAATGCCGCGCAGACCGGTCCCGCCACGACGATACTCTCGGGTATCTCCCAGGGCATGGAGAGTACGGCCGGAGCCATCTTCTTCCTGGTGGCAGCCATCGCCGGGGCTTACATCGCCGGCGATTGGGCCATGCCCAACATCGCCAACAGCGGCGTATACGGCATAGCACTGGCAGCCATCGGCATGCTCTCGACCACCGGCATGACGGTTTCGGTCGATGCCTACGGCCCCATCGCGGACAACGCCGGGGGCATCTCCGAGATGAGCGGCAAGCCGCCGGAAGTCAGAAGGATCACAGACAGCCTGGATTCCCTGGGCAATACCACCGCCGCCATCGCCAAGGGCTTCGCCATCGCCTCGGCGGGCGTCACTGCGCTGGCCCTCTTCACCGCGTATACCAACGCGGTAGGCATAGACAACATCAACCTCTTGAAATGGCAGACGGTGGTGGGGCTGTTCCTGGGGGGCATGTTCCCCTTCCTCTTCTCGTCCATGGCAATAAAAGCCGTGGGACAGGCGGCTTCCAACATGATCGAGGAGGTGCGCCGCCAGTTCCGCGACATCCCCGGCTTGAGGGAAGGAAAGGAAGGAGTCAAACCCGAGTACGCCAAGTGCGTGGACATAAGCACGAAGGCCGCCCTCAAACGCATGATCCCGCCGGCCTCCATAGCCATCGTCAGCCCGGTGGTCATCGGACTCTGGGATACGGAAGCCCTGGCCGGTTACCTGGCCGGCGCCCTGGTCGTAGGCTTCCTCATCGCCATCTTCATGGCCAACGCCGGCGGAGCGTGGGACAACGCCAAGAAGTATATCGAGGCGGGCAACCTGGGCGGAAAGGGGACTCCCGTCCACGCCGCAGCCGTGGTGGGGGACACGGTCGGCGATCCCTTCAAGGATACCGCCGGACCTTCCATGAATATCATGATCAAGGTGATGTCGGTAATCGCCCTGGTCTTCGCGCCCCTGTTCATCAGGTAAGGTGTTTTGCTGGCCCGAGCCTTGGGGTAACGGTCTCGCTCCGCTGTACGCTTTTCCTGCCCGGGGCCTCCAGGTAACGGTCTCGCTCGGCTGCGCATGTGACCTTTCGATAAGAAGAAAGCGCAGAGTGCGCGCTCGCTGCGACCGACCTGGTAGTCCCCCGGGCTGGTGGGTGCTCACACGATACTGCTGCGACCGACCCCATAGTTCTCGGGCGGGGTTTTCTATACGGGCTATGCCCGGGTGCGGTCTCCCCATCCTTTATGTTCTGAGACACCCTGTTCTTATTCCTTCGCTGCCTTTTCTGCGGCCGACCACGTTGGACCAGGGGGGGTTTTATATAGGCAACGCCTGGGCGTAATGTTGTTTGCTTGACGGTTGGATAAGCAAGTAACCATCCATTCGTTACATCCCCCATGAACGATCCCAGCGCATCTCGTCCGCATGTCACTCTCGCCGTTTACGATGAATGCTGCGAGGCACGTGGCAGGATGCTTGACGTTGTTTGTCTAAATATGATACGTGTATTTGCCGAATGTACGCCTAGACCGGGTACCAGGACGGGAATGAGATGGTATGAAGCTTATCATTACCGAGAAGAACACTACGGCCAGGCGCATCTCGACCATCCTCTCGGATGGCAAGGCGCGACCCCTGGCCAAGTCGCGCAACCCCGTGTACTCCTTCGACATCAACGGGGGCGAGGTGCACTGCGTGGGCTTGAAGGGACACATCCTCAAGGTGGATTTCCCGTCCCGGTACCAGCAATGGCAGGATGTGGAACCGCGCGAGCTCATCCACGCCGACATCATCAAGGTGCCAACAAACAAGGCGCTCATCAAGAGCATACAGACCGAGGCCAGGAAAGCGGACGAGGTGATAATAGCCACCGACTTCGATCGCGAGGGGGAGCTCATCGGCGTGGATGCCATCAACAAGATAAAGGAGGTGCGCCCGGACATACCGGTGAAAAGGGCGCGTTTCTCGGCATTGACACCGGTGGAGATCAAACGGGTCTTCGCCCAGCTCGATGACCCGTATTACGACCTCGCCTCCGCGGGGGAGGCCCGGCAGGATATCGACCTCATCTGGGGAGCCAGCTTGACCAGGTTCATCAGCCTGGCGTCCACGCGCCTGGGAAAACACTTCCTCTCCGTGGGGCGGGTGCAAAGCCCTACCCTCGCCCTTATCGTGGACAGGGAGAAAGAGCGCAAGGAGTTCGTCTCCACTCCCTTCTGGACCCTGAAGATCGCATGCGTCAAGGGGGACAAGAGCTTCCAGGCCGTCCATGCCAGGGAGCGCTTTCCCAGCGAAGATAAAGCCGAGGAAGCGCTCTCGCGCCTCGAGAAGACGGCGCTCATAAGGGAGGTCAAGACCACCGAGAGGAGGGTAAAGCCCCCCATTCCCTTCAACACCACCGGCCTGCTCACCGCCGCCGCATCGCTGGGCTTTACGGCGGCGAGAGCCATGAGCATAGCCGAGAACCTGTACATGAACGGTTATATCAGCTATCCGCGCGTGGACAATACCGTCTATCCCCCCTCCCTGGACCTGCGGGGGATATTGCAGGAGCTTGCGGCCAGCCCGGAGTTCTCGCAGCTATGCGCCCCACTGCTGGAACAGGAGAAACTGACTCCCACGCGCGGCAAGAAACAGACCACGGATCATCCCCCTATCCACCCTACCGCGGCCGCCCCACACGCCAATATGTCCGCGCAGGAATGGAAGATCTACGAACTGGTAGTGCGCCGCTTCATGGCGACACTGTCGGGTGATGCGGTGGTTCTCTCGGTGCGCGCCGATCTCGATTGCGGCCCCGAGCCTTTCGTCGCGCGCGGCAGCCGCACGGCGGAGGAGGGCTGGTACCGCTACTACCCGTACGGGCGCAAGAAAGAGGTCATGCTTCCTCATCTCGAGGAGGGAGAGATCTTACGCGTGGACGAACCTCCTGAGTTGAAGAGAGGGGAGACGCAACCTCCACCACGCTATAACCAGGGCAAGCTCATAGAGAAGATGGAGGAGTCGGGCCTGGGCACCAAGTCCACCCGGCATTCCATCATCGAAGGCCTCTACGAAAGGGGTTACATCTATGGGGACCCTATCACGCCAAGTGAAACGGGGATCGCGGTGACGGAGGCCTTGCGCAAGTATGCGGGCGTCATCGCGTCGCCCGAGATGACCGCGGCGCTCGAGCGTGATATGGATGCCATAGCGGATGGTGCGGAGACCCAGGCGGAGGTAGTGGATAAATCGCGGGATATGCTCGCCGAGGTGATGCACCTTCTGGAGAACAGCAAGGAGGAAGTGGCTGCCGAGATCCGCAACGGCATCAAGGAGGACCGCATACTGGGCACCTGCCCTACGTGCGGGTCCAACCTGCGCATAGTCAAGGCCAAGAAGAGCAAGAAGCGATTCGTGGGATGCAGCGGCTATCCGGAATGCACTACTACCTATCCCCTGCCACAGACCGGCTCCATCATGCCTACGGGGGAGGTATGTGCTGACTGCGGATCTCCCAAGGTACGCGTGGTCAACAAGGGCCGCAGGCCCTGGACGTTCTGCCTGGACCCGGATTGTCCCACCAAGAAGGAAGCCAAAGCCAAGACGGAAGAATCCTCCGAATAGAGCTGAGTTCCAGCCCGGGCCAGCTGAGTCGTCTGAGACGAGGCGTATTGCGAGGAGTCCGCGACGAAGCATCCCTGATTGAGTATCACGTTTCGCTGGGTAAGAGAACGACCGTCACTCCTCACTCGCAGTGCAGCATATCCGGGACCGATCCTTCTTGCGCATATACTGCTCGCCAATGTCGCTTCAACGATTGACGATCAATCGCAACGTAATTCTCGCTCGAGGTTGCCGCGTCGGCTCCGCCTCCTCGCAGTACGGCTTTCCGCTGCGCGAAAAACCTAGTTCCCCGGCGAAGGTTTCCATGCAGGCGATACCCGGATGCGATCATGCATCCCCAACGGGCTCCATATATGCAGTATTTTCTATTTCCCCGGTATGCGGTGCCGGTCACCCATCACCCGTGGTGCAGACTACCGCTTGTTGTTACTCGCACGTATGGGGTACGCATTGCCGCGTAAGCGCGCAGACGCGCAAGAGAAGAGGGATTTGCACGCCTTTGGAGGCTTATAGGAAAATAGCTTATACACGTCGAACGGAAATAAGGAGGGTTTATGCGCAAAGTCGCCATTGTCGGTGCCGGTCAGGTTGGCTCGACTACCGCCATGCGCCTGGCGGAACGGGGCATGGCGGACGTGGCGTTGATCGACATATACGGCGAGCTCGCCCGGGGTAAAGCGCTGGATATATCCCATTCCCTGCCGCTAACCGGCTCGTCAGCCGATGTCGTCGGAGGCAGCGATTACGGGCTTGCGGCAGGAAGCGATGTCGCGGTGATCACCGCGGGATTTCCCCGGGGGCCCGGAATGTCCCGCTCCGACCTCCTGGCAAAGAACGCGGCCGTGGTCAGGGAGGTAGTTGAAGCCGTGAAGGAGGAGGCACCCGATTGCGCGCTGATCATGGTCACCAACCCCCTTGACGAGATGTCCTACCTGGCCTGGCGGATCACGGGATGGGACCGCCACAGGGTGATGGGGATGGCCGGCCTGCTGGACGGTTCGCGCCTGGCGTATTTCGCCGCCAGCGAGCTGGAGGTCCCTCCCGGCAAGGTTCTGCCCATGGTCCTGGGCAGCCACGGCGACGCGATGCTGCCCATGGCACGGTTTACAAGCGTGGACGGAGTCCCTTTGAGCGAACTCGTCGCCATGGAGAGACTACGTGAGCTGGAGGAGAGGACCCGGGACGGGGGAGCTGAGATAGTAGCGCTGCTCAAGACGGGCAGCGCTTATTACGCGCCCTCGGCTTGCGTGGCCCGTATGGTCCATGCCATCCTGGCGGACGAGGGATACCAGGTTGCCGCCAGCGTCTACCTGCAAGGCGAGTACGGTTTGCGGGGCGTGTTCGTGGGGGTGCCGGTGATCCTCGGGCATGGGGGTTGGAAGGAAGTGGTGGAACTCGATCTCCTTCCCGCGGAACGCGAGGGACTCACGGCCTGCGCCGGTATGATCAAGGAGAGGATGGACGAGCTTGATGAGTGGCTCGAGGGAGCTGGACCTTAAGACCGTATCCGCCGCGGTGGAGGAGTTGGCCTTCCAGGCCAGCCTGGAACTTCCCGCGGACATAGAGGAGAGCCTCCTGCGCGCGGCGGAATCCGAGTCGAAGCCCCTGGCCCGTTATGCTTTGAGGATGCTTGCGGAGAACGCGCACGTAGCCAGATCGGAGGGATTGCCCCTCTGCCAGGACACCGGTATGTTCCATCTCTTCATCGAACTGGGCGAGGGCACGTCCCTGCCAAGCGGCTATATCGCGGCTGCCGACAGAGGCTTGCGTGAGGCAACGGCCAAGATTCCCTTGAGGTCGTCCCTGGTGGACGACCCCCTTTTCGGCCGTGCGAACCGCGGTGACAACACCCCCGTCGTCGTACACGTAGACGAGGGAGGCCCCGCCGGCAAGGTGCGCCTGACCCTGCTGGCCAAGGGCGGGGGCAGCGAGAACGCCACCCACCTGTTCATGCTGCTCCCGGGTGAAGGCTGGGAGGGGGTCAAGAGGGTGGTACTGGAGGCGGTGATCGCCAAGGGAGCCCAGGCCTGCCCTCCCATCGTAGTCGGGGTCGGCGTGGGTTCCGATGCCTCGGGGGCGATTGAGCTGGCCTTGAAGAGCCTGCTGCGGCCGCTGGGCAGCAGGCACCAGCGGGAGAGCCTGGCGGCATGCGAGGATGAGATGCTGGAGTCGATAAATGCGCTGGGAATAGGTGCAGCGGGTCTGGGTGGAGACATAACCGCGCTGGACGTCCACGTGGAGGAGGCGCCGGCCCATATCGCCAGCCTCCCGGTGGGGGTAGTGTTGTGCTGCCATGCATTAAGGCGCCGTACGTTAGAGGTATAGGATGGAGGATACAAAGAGCACCGAGACAGCAGAGTGCGCTGAACCGACTCCCAAGGGATTCCAGCGCACCGAGGACAACCTGCAGATAAAGCCGGCGGCCTACCGCGACCTGTTGCGCAACCACGACTTCCTGCTGCTGTGGGCGGGGCAGATGGTTTCCTCCATCGGGGACTGGATCATCGTCGCCATACTTCTCGGATTCGTGAACAAGCTCGCTGAGGGCCAGAGCTGGGCCATCAGCGTCATGATGCTGGTCAAGTTCCTTCCCGCCGTCCTCCTCGGCTTCATGGCGGGGATCGTCATAGACCGCGTCGACCGCAAGCGTACTCTCATCGTCTGCGACCTGTGCCGCGCAGGCCTGGTGATACTCTTCGCTTTCTCCAACAGCCTGCTCATGATCCTCATCCTGGTCTTTATCATAGAGACCTTCTCCATCATCTACGGACCCGCCAAGGACGCCTCCATTCCCGACCTGGTGGCGCCCGAGCAACTGGCCAACGCCAACTCGCTTAACCAGCTGACCATCTTCGCCGCCATGGCCTTCGGCACGGCCATCGCCGGCAGCGTCACCGGCCTCTTCGCCTGGCTGGGGGACATCAATTCCTTCATCGGCGAGCACGTGGATCCCAACCGGGCCGCTTTCTTCGTGGATTCTCTGACCTTCATCGTCTCCGCCTTCCTCATCTTCAAGATCTCGGGGTTCAGGCGTCTCAGCGAAGAGGAGAGGGTGAAGATGTCATCGGCGCAGGTGAAGCAGGATTTCAAGGAGGGACTGCGCTACCTGTTGGACCAACGACTCACGCGCACCATACTCATCCTGACTCTGGCCTGCTTCCTGGGGGGAGGGACCATCTACGTCCTGACCATCGGATTCGTCACTTACGTGCTGGGCAAGGGCGATGCCACCTTCTATTACATACTCTCCGTCCTGCTCTTCGGCATCATGGCCGGCTCCATCCTGGGGGGTGTCCTCAAGACCTACGTCAAGAAGGAGAGGGTGATGGGCCTGGCCATATCCGGCTTCGGCGCCGGGGTCATCGTCTTCTCGCTGGTCTCCATCGTCTGGCTGTCCTTCATCGTCGCCTTCTTCGGGGGGGTGTGCATGGGATATGCCATCGTCGGCATGATCACCTTGCTCATGGAGACACTGGCCGAGGAATATCGCGGCCGCGCTTTCGCGGCCATCCAGGTGATCATGCGCGCTTCCATCTTCCTCTCCATTATGCTGGCTGGTCCCCTGGCCGACCTCATCACCGCCATCGGTCGCAGCATAGGTCTTAGCCCCATTAACCTGGGGATAATAAGGTTGGGAGGCTCTTTCGAGGGGAGTATAGACGGCGATGTCGTCAGCTTCAGGTACCTGTTCAACGGGCCGCAGATGATACTCTTCATAGGGGGCATCATCATCTTGCTGGCCGGGGTCTACGGCCAGCGTTCCTTCCACCGCTACTTCGGATGGAACATCCACGACAAGATCTTCCAGAGGAAACAGGCTGTTGCCGAAACGATGTGGGAGCCGGCCATGGAGGGGAGCGAAATAGACGCATGCGCGGACGAAACCACCGGGGCTAGGGAGACGGCTGCGGCAAGGGTTGAGGAGGAGATGGAATACCTGTCCGAGGCGGAACAGGCTTTCAAAAAGGAGATCACCGGTGAAGCCGCGTTCCATGAGGATGAGCGCGACCCGGGAGTAGAGGGAAGAGGTGGAGGAGGCGCCCCTGATGGGGAAGAGTGAAATGTCCGACCACGGAGGGGAGCAGGAGGAAAAAAGAGTCAGGCTTCCGCTCACCATGGATGCACGCAAGGGATTGAAGGCGGGTGACCGCCTGCTCCTTTCGGGGCGGCTGATAACCGCCCGGGACCAGGCCCATCGCAGGTTGCTGGATGCGCTGGAAAAAGGGGAGCCCCTGCCGGTGGAGTTGCGGGATGAGACCATATATTATGCGGGGCCCAGCCCGGCGCCGGCGGGAAAGCCCGCCGGTTCGGTGGGCCCCACGACCGCCGCGCGCATGGATCCCTATACCGCCCACTTGGCTGCGGAAGGAGTGGCGGCCTTTATAGGCAAGGGCCCACGCTCTCCCGGGGTGCGCCGCGCCTTGCGCGAGCACGGCTCCATCTACCTGGTGGGGGTGGGAGGCGCGGCGGCCCTGCTCGGCTCGAAGGTCCGAGCCATAAGAGTGGCCGCCTACGAGGAACTCGGCCCCGAGGCCGTCTACGAACTCGAGGTGGAGGATTTCCCGGTCGTGGTCGCCTATGATCTTGCGGGAGGAGACGTCTTCTCCCATCTTCCCCCGACCGCATGAGCCAGCCGGTAAGGCAAGCGATATATTAGCGCGAGGCTGTGGATTTCCCGCTCGCGGCCACCCGCGGTCGCGCGGCAAGAATCGTCTTTTCGCACCCCACCCCTAATATTATGCGCATGGTGTAATATAGTAATGCCAATCCTGGAGATCGAGGAGAGAGGGTACTATGGCAGACCGGAACGAGCGCGGAAAAGGAGGCAAGGGGAGGAGTCTGTTCATCAGCTTCGAGGGCGTGGAGGGCTCGGGAAAGACTACCCAGATAAACATGCTGCACGCTCATCTCCTGCGCATGAAAGTGGATGTCGTCGCCACGCAGGAGCCGGGGGGGACCCCCGTTGGAGAGGACATACGCCGTATCCTCCTCAACCCGGCCTACAAAGGCATGCATCCCATGACCGAAACCATCCTCTATGCGGCGGACCGCGCACAGCACTTCCACGAGGTCATTAAACCTGCCCTGGATGCGGGCAAGGTGGTTATCTGCGACCGCTACATCGATTCCAGCCTCGCCTATCAGGGAGTAGCGCGCAGGATCGGTATGGAGGGGGTTCAGAACCTGAACGAATGGATTACCGACGACCTTTATCCGGATGTCACCTTCCTGTTGGACATACCCTACCGTATAGGGCTGAAACGGCTGCAGGAGAGGAAGAGGGGGCTCGACCGCATGGAGGGAGAGGCACAATCCTTCCACGAGCAGGTGCAGGAGGCCTACCAGACCCTGGCGAAATTCTTCCCCCAACGCTACATCATCCTCAACGGGACGGAGAAGCCCGAGAATATCCACCACTACGTTATGCAGGAAGTGACAAAGCTGTTGAGTTGAGCGCCACGCTTGCGTTTCGTGGCCCGGTTGCGGCGGTAGAATCCCATCGATCCACTTGCTGACCTGGCATACCGCCAACTTCATGTAAGGAGGAGAGCGAAGACGAGCGAGATGGAGTGCTCCAGTTGGGAGGAGATATACGGACAGAGCAGGGCCGTGAGGTTCCTCGCAGGGGTCCTGAGCAAAGGGGAGGTACCCCATGCCCTGATGTTCACGGGACCCAGGGGGGTGGGGAAGCACAGCACCGCCCTGCTCTTCGCCGCGGCCCTGCTCTGTCCCGCGGGACTGCCCGATGCATGCCCTTCGTGCCGCAAGGTGGCCAGGGGCGTCCATCCCGACCTGCACCTGGTGGAGGCGGAAGGGAACCAGATACTCATCGCTCAGATACGCGAACTCGAGTGGGATGTGAACATCAAGCCGAAGGAATCCCCGCGCAAGGTGATAATCATCGACGAGGCGGAGAGGATAAACCAGGATGCGGCCAACGCCTTCCTCAAGACCCTGGAGGAGCCACCGCCGGAGACCTACATGATACTGGTGGTAGAGAGCAGGGAAGCCCTGCTTCCTACCGTGGTTTCCCGCTGCCACGAGGTGCGCTTCTCGGCCCTGGGAAAAACGGACATAGAGGAGTTTTTAGTGGAAAGGGAGGGCATCGAGAGGGTCGAGGCGGAAAGGATCGCCCGGCTCAGCGGGGGCATATTCGGCCGTGCTCTGCTCTGGGCCCGCAACCCCGAACTGGCGGCGCATTGGACCCGGGGGGTGGAGTTGGCGGCGTCCATGCGGCGTTTCTCCCTGCTGTCATTGTTGGAGAAGGCGGCGGAAGAGCGGGAAAGCCTGGAGGATACCGCCGTTCCCGCAGGGGAGAACGATCTGGACTTGTACGTCAAAGCGATGGATAAACGCAGCGGCGAGCAGTTGCGCAAGCGCTGGGAGAAGAGGAAGAAGAGGGAAGTCCTGAAGCTGCGCCGCCAGGCCGCGCTTGATCTCTTTGATGGCATGAGCTCCTTTTACAGGGATATAATGCTCTTGAACCTGAGTGAGGAGGAAGCGGGCAGGGCTTCTCGCGGAGTTCCTCTGTTGAATTTGGAATGGATGGAGGAACTGGAGAGGGAAGCCCTTCACATAGGGACTGAGGAGTCCAAGCGGCGCCTGGAGGCGTTGCAGAGGGCGAGAAAAGCCCTGGAGGCCAACGTGGACCTTGGATTGTTGCTGGACAGCCTGGTGCTGGAGCTCAAGGGTGTGATGGGATAAACCGGCGCAAGTGGCGCCGCAGGAGGATGAGAATGACCGTTGTCGTAGGAGTGAGTATCAAGAAGGGAAGCAAGGTCGCCTATTTCGACCCGGACCGGCTCTCCCTGCGTACAGGTGACGAAGTTATCGTGCCCACCATCAAGGGAGTGGAGTACGGGGTGGTCACCTCCCCACCGCGGGAGATACCCGACAGCAGCATGAACTGGGAACTAAAGAAGGTGGTGCGCCGCGCCACCGATCGCGACCGTCAGCAGAAGGAGCGCAACGAAATACGCCGCGACAGGGCGTTCCGCAAGTGCCAGGAGCTCATCGTCAAGCACCAGCTCCCCATGAAGCTTATCGATATCGATTATGTCTTCGACGGAAGCTCCATCACCTTTTTCTTCACCGCCGAGGGAAGGGTGGACTTCCGGGCGCTCGTGCGCGACCTGGCGTCCGCCCTGAAAACGCGCATCGAGCTGCGCCAGATCGGCGTAAGGGATGAGGCCAAGATGATCGGAGGCCTGGGCCCCTGCGGCCGTACGCTGTGTTGCGCGCTGTTCCTCGACGAGTTCCATCCCATCTCCATCCGTATGGCCAAGGAGCAGCATCTGCCCCTGAACCCCGCCAAGATATCCGGGGTGTGCGGGCGCCTGATGTGTTGTCTCCGCTACGAGCAGGACTCCTATCGCCGCTTCATGCTCTGGGTGCCGGCGGTGGGCGAGAGGGTGGTGACGGAACGTGGAGAAGCCCGGGTAATCCTGCACGACGTGATGGGTGAGAGCGTTTCCCTGGAGCTGGAGAGTGGGGAGAAGTTCACCTTGCCGGCCTCGCATTTCGGCCCCGAGCCGGCGGAGGTGGAGATAGATATAGAGGAGGCCGAGGACGAGATCGTGGAGGATTCGGACATCGAATTAGGCGAAGAACTGGATTGAACGGGGAGCCGGCCGCTTACCGCAGGTAGTCAGATCTCGTCGACATCGTCCCTGCTAGTGTGCTATATATTGTTACTATCCCGATCCGCGCAGGCCGGGTATTGGAAAAGGAAGGTTGTTCTTATGCGAGAAGTGCGGGCAGGAATCGATAATACCTTGGGGTCTGGCTTGACCGCTCCCGCAGTATAGTCACCCACACTTCTCGCATAAGAACCAGGAAGGTTATCAGGAAGATCATGGTAGAGGTGAGATTCCACAGTCTGGGAGGCCAGGGTGCCGTCACCCTTATCAACATGCTGGCCCAGGCAGGGGACCAGATCGGGAGGCACGTACAGGCATTCCCTTTCTTCGGCGCGGAGCGCAGGGGGGCGCCGGTGATGTGCTTCCTGCGCATGGACGACCAGCCCATCGCCCTGCGCAGCCAGATCTACCGGCCCGACTTCCTGGTGGTCATGAGCCCCTCCCAGGTGGACGCGGCCATAGCCGAGGGCACCAAGGAGAGCAGCGTGCTACTGGTCAACATGAAGGAGGAGGAGGCGAGGAAGAGCCTCGCGCACCTGCCCTTCGCCGCATATGCGGTAGACGGTACCTCCATAGCCATCGAACTGGGCATGGAGGTGGAGGGATTGCCGGTGGTGAACATCGCTTTCCTGGGAGCGGTGTCCTTCGTGACCGAACTGGTTCCCCTGGAGGCCATCACGGAAGTGCTGCGGGAGAACACGCCGCCTACCCGGCTGGAGGCGAGCATGGAGGCCGCAAGGCGCGGCTTCACCTCGGTAGTAGAGATAAAGAAGCGAAAGGCGCCGGCACGCCGGGAGCGGAAGAACGCCGCATCCTAGTTGGAGCAGCGGCGGAAAACGGCGGCCTGTGCCGGGAGGAAGAACGAAGAGAGATGCCCAGACGCAAGAAGAATGAGAAAGAAGAAGAGGAGATAGGCTTCATCACCACCCTCTCCGTGCCCAGCGAGGGAAGCGTGGGACTGACGGGGAGTTGGAGGGTCTTCATGCCCTTGCTCGACGAGGAGAAGTGCAATAAATGCCTCCTTTGCTGGATATATTGCCCGGAGGCATGCATAAGCAAGGACATCAAGATCAACTACGACTACTGCAAGGGCTGCGGCATCTGCGCGGAGGAGTGCCCGCGCAAGGCCGTGACCATGATCAAAGAGGAAAAAGATGAGACTGGTTGAAACGGGAAACCATGTAGCGGCCTGGGGAGCGCGCCTGGCGCGGGCGGAGGTCGTATCCGCTTACCCCATAACCCCCCAGACCCAGGTAATCGAGGAGATCTCCCGCTTCATAGACGAGGGAGAGATGGACTGCGAATATATCCCGGTGGAGAGCGAACACAGCGCCATGGCGGCCATGATAGGCTCCGCGGCCATGGGGGTGCGTTCCTTCTCGGCGACGTCCGCACACGGACTCCTGTACATGCACGAGCTGCTGCACTGGGCGGCGGGGATCCGCCTTCCCATGGTCATGGTCAACGTCAACCGCGCCCTGGGTCCGGGGTGGAACATCTGGTGCGACCACCAGGACACCATAGCGGCGCGCGACACCGGATGGGTCCAGCTCTACTGCGCATCCCATCAGGAGATCCTGGACACCACCATCCAGGCTTATCGCATCACGGAAGACCCCAAGGTCATCCTGCCCGTGATGGTCTGCTACGACGCTATCTTCCTGTCCCACAATTACATGCAGGTGGAGATCCCGGACCAGGAGGTGGTGGACCGCTTCCTGCCCCCCTTCCGCTCGCTGTGGAAGTTGGACCTGGATTACCCGCTCACCCACGGATCGGTCATCTACCCTGACGATTACGAGGAAGTGCGCTATTCCATGTTCCAGGGCCTGGACAACGCACGCGGAGCGATCAAGGCTGCCGCCGAGGAATATCGGGACGTGGTGGGGAATTACCATGGCGAAATGGTGGAGACTTACCGCATGGAGGACGCGGAATCGGCAGTGGTCGCCATGGGCAGCATAGCTTCGGAGGCGAAGGTTGCGGTGGACCGCTTGCGCGACGCCGGATACCCGTGCGGGCTGGTACGTGTACGTTCATACCGTCCCTTCCCCATCGAGGAGATCAGGTCGTTGCTGGCGCCCCTGCGCGCGGTGATGGTCATCGACCGCGGCGTGTCTTTTGGCATGGAAGGCCCCCTTTTCTCGGAAGTTAAAGCGGTCATCTACGGCCGCAGCGACGCCAAGGTGTACGATATAGTCACCGGCCTGGGAGGCCGCGACGTCACCTACGAGCTCATCTGCGAGAACACGGAGGCCGCCTTGAAGGGCAAGCTCGCGCAGGAGACGAGGTGGCCGGCGGTGCGCTTGAACGAGCATCATCGAGTGTCCAAGCAAGGACTCGAGGGATACTGGAAAAAGGAGGGAGTGTGATGAGGCTGCGCGACTTCCCCGAAGACGAGGTTTTCCTGCAGGGGAGCGCCGCTTGCCAGGGCTGCCCCGGGAGTGCCGCCATACGCGTCGCCTTCAAAGCCCTGGGCCGTAATACCATCCTGGCGGTGATCGCCTCCTGCACCTCGGTTTTCCAGAGCCCTTTCCCGCTGTCGGCATTGGACGTCCCCACCTTAAACATGGCCTTCGCCACCGGGGGCGCAGTGGCTTCGGGCATCACCGCCGCGGCGGATCGGCTCGTTGCGCGAGGTGATTTCGAGGAAAAGCCGACCATCCTAGCGTGGGCGGGGGACGGCGGCACCTACGACATCGGCATCCAGGCCCTCTCGGGGGCGGCGGAACGCAATACCGATTTTATCTACGTCTGCTATAACAACGAGGCCTACTCCAATACCGGGACGCAGCGCAGCGGCGCGACTCCTTATGCCGCCTGGACCACCAACACCACCAAGGGAAAAGAGGAGTGGCGCAAGGATATCGCCCAGATCATGATAGCCCACGGCGTGCCCTATGTGGCCACCGCCTCCTTGGCCTACCCCACGGATATGTACCGCAAGTTCGCGAAGGCCAAAGAGATAAAGGGCACGCGCTATATCGAGATACAGGCGCCTTGTCCACCGGGGTGGAAGTTCCCCTCTAGCCACACCATCAAGGTGGCCCGCCTGGCGGTGCAGAGCGGCATGTGGATGCTCTTCGAGCACGAGGGCGGCAAGACCACCTACAGCGCGGGGACGCAGCGCATCATACAGGGCCAGTCGAAGCTGGTGCCGGTGGAGGATTACCTGCAGGCTCAGGGCAGGTTCCGCCATCTCTTCTATCCGGAAAAGGACGAGGTGAGGATAGCGGAGATCCAGGGTCGCATCAGCCACATCTTCGAGACCCTGCAGTTCACACACAAGATGAAGGAACACATCATGGATATCGAGCTGGCCCCACCCCGCTAATGGGGTCAGGTCTTGTTTTTTGCATACCCGGGTATCTTCAAGGCACCTCCATAGGAAACGCCTGTTCCGACAGCTGTTTTCGGGGGCCCACTATCTCCAGGATGCAAAAAACAAGACCTGACCCCTTAACGTTTCACGTTATAATGCAGTATTGTTGAAAAGGATGCCGACGTAGCTCAGCAGGTAGAGCAGCTCACTCGTAATGAGCAGGTCAGCGGTTCGAGTCCGCTCGTCGGCTCCATTTTTTACTCTTCATAATGAATGCGAAATGGGACTGACGCATACGAGCATGATCGAGCCTTGCTTCCCGCCACGGTAAGCGGCTGCAGGCAATCATGGGGCTTCGCAGCGAGTAGTCGCGGTATTGTCTGCGAGTAATACCTTGTGGGTAAACCCGACGAATACGGGCAGAACCAGTGTACCGAGGGCGACGGCACCCAGCGCGGTAGGTGTATCCAACCACCCTTCCTGCCCGGCCTTCCAGAAGAGCAAGGCCGCCAGGGGCGGATTGAACAGGCACGCGGTCACCAATCCCGGCGAGTACGTTCCGGTCCTCAGGGTTGGCAGGGCGTGGAAGAGGGTGTTCTGAAGGTATGCCACGCCGGAGCCCAGGGCCATCATGCGCAGGAAGCGTTTTTCGGGGCGATGGCTCAGCTGCGCGGTCGCCGCAACGCCGAAGGAGAACATGAGCGCGTTTTCGGTGCGGAACTTCTTCTGCGTATAACTGCCGCTCACTTTCCATCCCTGGGAATTGATCCATGCCACGAAACGTGGGGCTTCCTCCGCGTAGTGTGCGGCGTAATTGGCTATGGACAGCCAGGCCAACGCGGGGAAGCCCGCCTTACGTATCCGCTCGATCATTTCAACCCCCTTATAATCTCCGCATGATCGCCTCCGCGGCCCTCCGCGAGATCATGCCCACCCTGGCCTTCCTCATATTGAGCGCCAGTCCCCTTCCGGTTCCGGCTGGACCGGACAGAGTCAAAGGGCGGTTCCGCCCCATCGATCCCCCCCGGTCAGTCCTTGTCGACCCACTCGTTCTTCCAGTAGAAAAACCTGCCGAACCAGTGCCGCGTCACTACGGGGAACTTGGGTCCCCCGGGGACACGGATGCGCCTTCGTCCCCAGCCCCTCCGCACCCGTTTCGATTCCAGGATCCTAATGCAGAGGTATGCAACCAGTACGGCGGTGGCGATGCATGCCGCAATGGTGAAAACGGTCCAGAACATAACGGCCCTCTCCATCCACAGCCCGTAGAGACACCACATCTTCGATAATTCTACCTTACCTCCAGGCTCGAAGCATGGTTCTTTCCAGGTACCTAAGGGTGGCCGTTATTCCGGGCGGAGGCCGCCCCATCCGTGCCGCTATTGTATTTCCGTCAGAGGCCCGTGATAGCATCGTAGTGTTCGTATGGACATGGTCCGGCGTTGCGTGGAGGAGAGGTGATGTGACATGGTCGATAAGGATATGGCGGCTGCGTGCGGACTCTACTGCGGTTCCTGCGAGTACCTGGGGGAGAGATGCTCCGGTTGCGGGCATATCCAGGGGAAGCCCTTCTGGACCGCCGAGTTCGGAGTGGAGGCATGCCCCCTGTATGCCTGCTGCGTCAGCGGAAGGAACCTGGAGCATTGCGGGCTCTGTGACGATCTGCCGTGCGAGCTTTTCCTGGAGTTCCACGACCCCGCCCTGAGCCCGGAGGAAGCGGAGGCCTCGGTGCGCGAGCGGCAGGAACAGCTGCACAAGCGCAGGGAGATGGGGACGGAGGAGTGGGTCGCAGAGCATGATCGCGATGGCTAGGCAGAAGGCCTCCTGGCGAGGTGATGGCTATCACTGACGTTCCACGCGCAAAGACCGGCAAGAGGAATATTCCGAGGGCGCTGGCCGCTTCGCGCCTGTTCTGGGACCGCGTGATGGGGCCCGGCTACAATAAGCGGGTCTTGAGGATCGGGCGGGAGTTCTACGGGGCTTTCGTCGCCATGCTCGTCGAGGGAGGCGACATTCCGCCGGCGGCGAGGATCCTCGATGTCGGCTCGGGGCCGGGACTGGTGACGCTGCTGCTGGCGGAGGCGTACCCGCTTGCGCAGGTTACCGGCATCGACCATTCCCCGCGGCAGGTGAGGGCCGCGAACCGCATGCTGTCCCGCGAACCCATCTCCAACTGTGGATTCGAAGTGGGTAACGCCGTCGATCTCCCCTACGCCGAGGGGTCCTTCGACGTCGTGGTCAGCACCTTCTCGCTCAGTTGCTGGCCGCAGATAACCAGGGGACTGGAGGAGATACGCCGCGTGCTCGTACCTGATGGAAGCGCCTTCATCGTGGATGCCGACAGCGGTTCTACACAGGAGGAGATACGGCGCTTCACGACGACCTACGCCGCGGCTGGTTCGTGCCGGCGTCTGCAGGAGTGGTTTACGAGGCGGTTTGTTTTCGGTCCCGCGGTAGCCATCGATGGCGATACGGGGGAAGCGATGGCCGCAGCCGCCGGCTTCGGCCGGGTTGTGATGGAGAAAAGACGCGGCCTGCCCTTCTTCCGCCTCATACTGCGCAAGTGATGGCTTTGGGTAGGGGAGAGACCGGCAGCAGATAGGGAGGCTGTAAAGGACATGAAGTATCGCAGGTTTGGAAAGAGCGGCTGGGAGGCATCTATCCTGGGTTTCGGGTGCATGCGCCTCCCGACGAGCGACGGCATGCCCATAAGCGAGCATATCGTCGAGGACGAGGCGATCGAGATGATCCGCTACGGCGTGGACCGGGGCATCAACTACATCGATACCGCATATACCTATCATGACGGCAGGAGCGAGGTGGTGCTGGGCCGGGCCTTGCGGGACGGGTATCGAGAGAAGGTGCGCATAGCCACCAAGTCCCCGGTGTGGATGGTGGAGAAAGCGGATGATTTCGACCGTTTCCTCGACGAGCAACTGGAGAGGCTGCAGGCCGGGCCCATCGATTACTACCTCTTTCACGGCCTGAACAAGAAGAGGTGGGACGATATACGGACCCTGGGCCTGCTCGCGCGGGCGGAGGCTGCCGTGGAAGATGGAAGGATCGGCCACATAGGCTTCTCCTTCCACGACGTCTATACGTCTTTCCAGGAGATAATCGACGGCTACGACGGGTGGGCGATGTGCCTGATCCAGTATAACTACATGGATACGGAAAACCAGGCCGGGACGCGGGGGCTCGCTTATGCCGCATCCAGGGGAATGGCGGTGGTGGTGATGGAGCCGCTGCTGGGAGGCAACCTGGCGCGCCCGCCCCAGGATATCCAGGCCATCTTCGAAGCTCATGAGGTGCGGCGCTCTCCCGCGGAATGGGCGTTGCAATGGCTGTGGGACCAGCCGGACGTAGCGGTGGTGCTGAGCGGTATGAGCGACATACGACAACTCAAGCAGAACATCATCACGGCGAATACTTCGGACGCACGCTCCCTGGGCGCCAGCGAACATCGCCTCATCGCGCTGGTGCGCGGGAGATTCGAGGAAAGGGCGGCGATCCCCTGCACCAGGTGCGGCTACTGCCTGCCGTGCCCGCAGGGGGTTGATATCCCCGTGAACTTCGGACTGTACAACGACGGCCTGATGTACGACGACCTGCTGGTCTCGCGCTTCCGCTATTTCCGTTTCTTCACGGAGACGGAACGTGCGGGCGCATGCAGCGGCTGCGGTGAATGCGAAGAGAGATGCCCGCAGGGCATCGAGATCGCCGGGCTCATGCCGGGCGTCCACGCCGTTCTGGGTGAGGGCAAACCGTACCCCGGCGGAGACGCATGCTGACTGTTTTCTTCTCGAGTTATCGAGTAGAATATGCGAAGTTGATTTCCGAGATATTCCATGCGTGAATTACCGGGGCATATGGGGAGAATACGCAGAGGCGAGGGCATATGAACTTCTTCGCGCAGCAGCTCTACGACTATTACCTGGAGGGTGGCAAGCAGTTGCCGCCCGGCGTACTCGCGGTGCTGGGCAAGCCCGTGAGCGGGCTGGACGACGCGGATATCGACATCTATAACCGCTTTGTCGGGCCGTACCAGGACAAGATCAGGTCGGCCCTGCGGGACAGGTATATACAGCAGGGCAGTCCCATGCATGCCTGGTCACAGCAGGTGAACCCATATTATCGTCCTATCGTAGAGGAACTGGCCGCCCAGATCATGGGGATGGAGAGCGCGCCGCGCTTTCCGGAGATGCTGGTGGCGAGGACGGCACATATCCAGCCCGGGACAGAGCGGAAGGGTTCGCGGCGGAGGCCGAACATGCCCCACATCTCCTACCGCCTGGTGGTTGTGGTCCTGGCGGTCGTGGCCTTGCTCGCAGGAGGTGGCTGGTTGTATTTCTCGGCTACTGCCCCGTCCCGCATGTTGAAAGGCATCAAGGGCGAGCTCGCACGCGGCGAGTACGCACTGGCGCTTCGACATATCGAGGAGATAGGGGACAAGTACCCTGAGCGGGCACAGGCGGAGGAAGCGGAGGGCTTACGGCCGCAGGCTGCTTTGAACTATGCGCGGGAACTCCAGGAGTCGGCTTTGTACGAGGAGGCGATCCACCACTACGAGCTGGCCGAAGCCGGGGGGGGAATAAGGGGGGAAGCCGCTCGGGGCCGCGCCGACACCTACCTGGCTTGGGCTGCCGTTCTCAACGGCAACGGGGAGCACACCAAGAGCTACGAGTGTTGCGACTCCGCCCTTTTCTGCGCACCTCCGGGATACGATACCGTCCCGGTCATGGATCTACGCGCCCAGGTGCTTTTCTCGTGGGGTGAGTCGCTGCGCAACCAGGGTGATTTCTTAGGCGCCGCCGAGCGCTACGAAAAGTGTTATCGCGAGTGGCCGGCGGGCTCGCTGGCGAACAAGGCCCTGGAGAGCTACATCGATATGACCGTGGCCGACTGTTGCGGCGCCGCGCCTCCGTCCAAGTCCCCGACCGCGGGAGGCAGCGTAAAGGTGATCCTGATCAATCCCACCGGCTACGGCTGGAAGTGTTTTTTAAGTGGGCCATCAACCATCTGCATCGACCTCGCTCCGCACGAGACGAAGACCATATATATCCTTCCGGGAATCTACAACGATGTGTGCATCATCGAGTCACTGATGATCTACTGCAGCACGACAGGGGACGATTTCAGCCGGCCTACCGGTTCCTATTCATGGTGGGAGATCACCATACCCTTCCCCGAGGAAGTGGCGCCGCAAGGAGTGGCCTACGCGCAGATCATGGCGCGGATAGACGAGCTCGAGGCACAGTTGCCGCCCGAGATCCTGGACTGCGTGGAAGAGCTTGTATATCGGCCGATGGACAGCGGCGGCCATGCCGGAGATTCCATGGCCGAGTACAGCCCCAGTGAGAATACCATATACTTCGATGCTGCCTTCATCGCTCCCGAAGACCTGGACGGTGCGATATTCCACGAATGGGGCCATGCGTTCTCCGATTTCAACCTGGATGCGGAGGAGAAAGCGGCATATATGGAGATGCGGGACATCAACTCCGACATCCCCTGGGATAATATGGATAACTACTATCTTTCGGTGGAGGAAGACTTCGCCGAGGTCTTCGCGGTGGTATTCGGAAACATACCCTGGACCGACTACACGTGGTACGGCCCGGTAGCCGACGCGGAGGGACTGAAAGAACTGATCATCACAACAGCGGATTGAGATAGACAAGAAGCTCGCATTGCTTCATGTATCGGCCACCCTTTCTGCTTGGGCGCCTGCTCACGGGACCGGACAGTACCTCCCTAAAGTATACGCATGGGATGCCGACGCTCTTTTTAGATAGAAAAAGGAAAAGAAAACCAGCAGATCCGGCGCCGCCGGGAGCGCGCTGGCATGCGAAGATGGCCGTTGCCAGGGAGGGCATCAGGACGATGAACGAGGAGAAGCGCTCGTCCGACATCCTGGTGGTGGACGACGAGCCGGAAGTCGCGAGGATAATCGCGATCAACCTCGAATACGACGGGCATCAGGTACGCGTCGCCTATAACGGGCAGGAGGCCCTGGAGGAGGTGGCGCGCAAGGAACCCGATTGTATCCTCCTCGATATCATGATGCCGGTGATGGACGGCTGGGAGGTCCTGCGGGCCCTCAAGCGCGATCCGGGCTGGGCGCGCATACCCGTAATCGTGGTCACGGCACGCCACACGGATATAGACCGTATCAAGGGATTCAGCGGGGGCGCGATAGAATACGTCACCAAACCCTTCGATCCCGAGTCACTCAAGGACTACGTCGCCAAGGCCCTGCAACCGAGGCAGAGAGAGGTGGAGGAGGAGACGAGGCGCAACCGCATCAGGGCGCTGCAGACCTCGACTTTGTATCGCATAGCCGAAGCCCTCATATCCACGCTGGAGATACAGGAGATACTCGAGATAGTCGCCGAACAGCTCCTCTCCCTGTTCGATATCGATATCTGCGCTATCAGCCTCCTCAATCCCTCGGGAAGCGAACTGCGCCGGGTTTCCTCGCGCTCGACCTTTCCCCTGGGCCGGAAGGTATTGGATACGTTCGATGTCTCTCTATCGCGGCTACGGGGTGCCCTGGGCGCGGACCCGCTCGATCTGTCCGGTCCCGCGGAGATTTCCACATCGGGCAAGGACAACGGTGGAACGGAAGCCGCCGGCCGCCTCTCCATACAACTGCTCCCCCTCAAAGCCAAAGGGCGCTTCACGGGGGCGATATTCCTGGGCCAGGAGAAGCGCTTGTGGTTCAGCGAGGAGGAGAAAGAGCTGCTCTCGGCCATCGGCAACCTCGTGGCCATGGCCATCGAGAACGCACGCTTGTACGACGACTTGCGCTACGACGAGGAGGTGCACAAGCAGCTCCTGCAGATGGTGATAACGGCCCAGGAGGACGAGAGGAGGCGGGTAGCATCGGAGCTGCATGACGGCGTGATACAGAACATGGTCAGCGCGCTTTTTCGTCTGCAACTCTGTGCGACGCAGATGGGAGAAACTCCGGACGGAGTAAGACAGGCCCTGGAGGAAGCCCAGGAGATAGTGAACGGCGGCATTGCCGAGATGAGGAGGATAATCGCGGGGCTGCGTCCTCTCGCCCTCGATGACATGGGCCTGGTCATCGCCATCCAGAGATATATCAGGTACTTGCAGGAGGAGGCGCCGTTCCCTATCGTTCTCACCGCAGACGACGAAGTACCTACCTTGACCCCTGACGTGGAAACCGCGCTCTACCGCATCTTCCAGGAGGGTATGAACAACATCTTCAAGCACTCGCAATGCGGACGGGCCGATGTATCCATCCATGTCCGCGAGGACGAATTCGTGCTCGAGATAAAGGACGATGGAATAGGGTTCGAATTGCCCGCGATACAGCATCGCCTGACCCAGGGCTTCGGTCTGGTGGGGATGAGGGAACGCGCGGAGTCACTCGGGGGTATACTCGAGGTAAGGTCCAGCAACGGGGAGGGTACGATGATCACCGCCCGCATCCCCCTCCGCAAGATCTAGATGGAGGATCAAATGGCGAGCAGAAAAATAAAGGTTCTCATTGCGGACGATCACCGCCTGGTACGGGAAGGCCTCGTAAACCTGCTGAGGATCAGCCCCGACATCGAGGTGGTGGGAGAGGCCGGCAACGGGGAGGAAGCGGTGGCCAGGGCTCGCAGCCTGAAGCCGGATATTATCCTCATGGATATCAGCATGCCGGGCATGAACGGCATAACCGCCACCCAGGTGATCGGCAGGGAGTTGCCCGATACCGGCGTGATAATGCTGACCATGCTCGACCAGGAGACCTACGTGTACGAGGCGGTGAAGGCCGGCGCGACGGGGTACCTGCTCAAGAACGCCGGCTTCGAAGAACTGGTGAAGGCGATCAAAGAAGTGCATAAGGGCGGCGCCACCCTGCATCCCGAGGCGCAGGCGCACCTGCTGAAGGAATACGTGTACCTTGCCCGCAACAACCAGGATACCTACGGTCTGAGCAGCAGGGAATTCGAAGTGCTGCAGCTGCTTGCGGACGGCATGTCCAACAAGGAGATAGCCGCGAAGCTCTTTATCAGCGCCCAGACCGTCAAAACCCATATCGCGCACATCTTCGAAAAGCTGGGAGTGGGAGACCGTACCGAGGCGGTGGCGGCGGCACTGCGCAGGGGACTCGTGACCTGACCTCCAGCCTGCCTCCGCGGGTCATGACGTGAGTGCGGGCATCTATGCCGGCAGGCCGGCTTTCCTCAGCAGCTTCTCCGGGTCCTGCAAGCCGCCGTAATAACATTCGGGTTTGCAGGCAGTGGTGAGGATGGCGCTTTCGGGGCAGTTGTTGAAGCAGGCCCAGCAGCCGATGCACGAGTCTGCGAACTGCGGCAGTCCGGCAAGGCTCACCGCCCCCACCGGACATGACTCCACGCAGATGCCGCAGGCGGTGCATGCCCCGGCGTCCACCGACCTCTTGCCGTATCCGCGCGACAGCACCCCCTTTACAGCGAGTAAGCCCAGGGGCAAGGTGGGCGTAGGCCACAGGATATGGGGAGCCTGCTTCAGCTTGATGCCGTCGCGGTGGCGGTAGGCCCTGTTCACCATCTCGGTTGCGAAAGCCTGTGTCTTCCTGATGGATCTCTTGCGAGGGAAGGTGAAGCGGTTGTAGAAGTGGCGATCGAGCATGCGGCCGATGGGCCAGTTATCCGGACAGGCCAGCAAGTGGGCACCGAGTACGACCATCCCCTTGCGGCGCAGCGCGCCCGCCATCATGCGATGGGCTACGCCGGGCCATCCACCACCCGTGGTGAAGATGAAGGCGGGTAGCCCCCGCAGCTTGGGCATGGCCTTGATGAAACGGTGTACCGGGGTCAGCGGGGCGAAGCTCTGGATGGGAGTGGCGAAGCAGTAGAGATCGTAGCCGTCGACTTCGTCCGGTGCGGTGTCGCGAAAACGCTGGACGGTACAGCGATGACCTTCTCTTTCCAGGGTGCGGCGTATGACCTCAACGCCCAGTTGCGTATTTCCCGTGCACGACTCGTAGAGGATCAACAGAAGCATCGCAGACCTCCTTATATATGACTACGCGTCATATTATAATGTGCATCTACTGCCGGGGCCAGCCTGGGGATCAAGTGCGCCGGGAGAGACCGGATATGCATCCTTGGACCGCAAGCAGCCTCGGTTGTCTCTTCCTCATCATCGCCGCGTATTTCCAGTACGAGATAACCATCGCGCCGGTCCTGGAGTGGTAGGACGCCGGCCCTGTCCCGCGCAACAGGCGGCGGATTGCTCACGCCTTCTTGCGCCAGCGCGACTGCGATTCCTTCTTCTCGGCGGGGGCCGGCTGATATCGCTTCACGTTGAGCTTTTGCCGCATCTGCTGGGAGGCTGCCTCTTCCGGCACGGCCTTGGCGACTTCCTCGAGACGCTCCTCCTCCTGTACCACGTAGGTGGCGATGAGTTTCATGGGGGTGTCCTTGAGATACCGGCACATGGCGTTCCAGCCGCTGGATACCCTCCCCGTTTCCTCGTAGAGTTCGTCGAGCAGGTCCGAGAACAGGATGGTGAGCTGGCGGCCCTTGAACTCCGCCTCATACAGCTGTTCTTCCTCGCTTGTAAAGTCGTCGAAGGGCTTGTCCAGGAGAGCGATGATGGAGGCGGGTACCTTGATGCTTCTCTCATCCAGCTTACGCTCCAGCTTCTTGGTGAAGAAGCTCTTGCCCGTCGCGCCGCCCGCCGGGCCGGCCTCGCCGGCCTCGACCGTTCCCCGTGGCGCGGCAGGCCTTGTCTCCCTGGCCGGGGCTGCGCGCACCTCCCTCTCCCGTTCAATCCCCTGCTCCTCCTGGTTGATGACGTAGGAGACGCAGACCTTGATGGGCGAGTCCTTGAGAAGATGGCACATGCTCTTCCAGCTGTGCTTGCTGCTCTCGCCCGACGTATCATATATCTGCTGCAGCAGCTTGGCGAAGAGGACCAGGAGCTCCTTCTCCTTGACCTGCTTTTCGTATGTCTTCCTGTCTTCTTCGTCGAAGGACGCGAACGGTTTGTCCAGCAGGTCGAGTACGAAGGAGGGAGTAGCGATCCCCTCCTGCTCCAGTTTGTTCGCCAGTTGTTGCGTAAAAAAGCTGCGTTTTGTCCCCGCATCGACGGCCATGCGGCACTCCACTTCCATTCCAGGCCATCGCTTGACGGCCGCGGATCCAGACAGCACTGATCCTACGGAAACCAGATTCCTCTAAATGATTCGGCGGTATGGGGCCGGAGATTGAACGCCCCGGGCTCCCATTCTTCCTCGACGGCGCGGCGGAGGAACGACCTCCGGCCTGAAGCGGCGGTCCGGTCCGCAAGAGACATCAGGCAAAAAGATCTGCACGAGAAACCGAGGATGCAGTGTTCATACATATAATGCCTGTATATTAGGGCTTCAGATGTTCTTTGGGGCATATGAAGGCGGGAGTAAGCATACGGGCATGTTCAGGGCAAAGACCGTTTCCCGGCACCCTTACTCCAATCACCGATCAAACGGCTCCACTCCCCGGATTTTTAAGTGCAGGGGCGTGAATTCATCGATTTAAGTGGTGAGAACGAAAAATGCTGATACAAAGAATAACACCATTAGATTGGAGGAGAAAAAGATGAAAGGAAAGTTGAGAATCGCGATCCTGACGGGAGTCACGGCGGCCATGCTGCTATTGGCCTTGAGCGGCTTTGCACTAGCCGCAAACCCGGAGAACGTGAACGTGTCGGCGCCGGTGGCCTCGACAATACGTCTCTCCGTCTCCAAGAACCTGGTGGATTTCGGAGGGGGCAGCCTCGATCCCGAGACCGGCAGCTACAGCGACTCTCTGACGGCCACCGTGAGCTCCAACGTTCTCTGGGAGCTCCAGGTGCAGAAGAACCGTGACCTGACTGGTCTGTTGGGGGGCGTTATCCCCTCCAGCCAGCTCACCTTCGGCTCCACTTCCGCGGATGGAAGAGTAATCGCCACGCAGCCCGCGGGAACCGAATTCGGTTCATCTGCGACCATGGTCGCCCAGGGCAACAGGGGCGGGAATATCGGCCTCACCGTCGCTTACGCACTGGATATCGAGTGGGAAGACGCGCCGGATACATACACGGCGACCCACACCTATAGCGTCGTCGCGCGGTAATACTCCACAGGCATGAAGAAGCCCGGGATATCCCCGGGCTTCTTTTTCTGTGTGTGCCAGGCATGGCCGACAGCTCGGGGGTGAAAGTCCCCTGTCCAACCTGACGGAGGTGAAGGACCAGCTAAGCGCAAGGGCTCAGTCGTGAGGCTG
>QZKE01000005.1 GCA_003598015.1 Actinomycetota bacterium
TACAACGTCTCCACCGTGGTGACCTCCGAGGGAGGGAACGTCATCTGCGAGCGGGCCATGTACGGAGGAGGCCGCACCTGGGCCCACGACTCCATCGGGTTCACTCCATAAAGACCGGGCCCAATATCGCATCGTACGGCGTGCATGGAAAAAGCGGCAGCATGGACCGGCTGATGCAAGCCTGCCGGGATAGTATCTCCAATGGATTAATCGCCATGGAATACTGGAGGATCCAGGAACAGGGACACGAGCACATAGCCTGCGCCAGTACCACGGTATGATCGAGGGACACGCGTCAGGGTTCGGGGGGAGAGGCGAAGCGAAAAGTGAGCATCACCAGGAACCACTCCAGGCTGTACTTGGCCTTGCGCTTCTCCCAGTAGTAAAGAAGCAGTTCGAGCAGGACCACCGCCGCGATACCGCACAGCAGGGCGGGGATCGCCCCCATCAGATCGAAGAGGTAATACTTACCGGTGATGAAGTAGACCAGGGCAAGGGACCACCCGATGAGGATGTAATGCAGGAAATAGAAGGTGAGGGAGAAGCCGCTGGTGCGGTTGTAGATGCTGACCATGAAGCTCACCTTCTGCTTGTCCCGCTTGAAGACGTCGTAACAATAATAGAGGATGCTGAAAACGATGAGGGCCATGCCCAGCTGGAAGCAGATCATGGTGAAGGAGTCCGGGTAAAAGCTAAGGGGAGATACGAATCCGTTGATGATGGACGACTCCGGTCGTGCACGGCCGGCGTACGCCCCGCCCAGGCCCAGGCAGACCAGCAGGATCCCGATGATGATCAGGAGGGGCAGGTCGTGCCGCATCCGCTTGCCGACGATACGGCGGCCCATCACGAAACCCACCAGCGGGAAGAGGGACCAGGGGATGACCGGGAAGTAACCGGTTAGGAAGAAGCCCTGTACTATGTCCTTGGCCCGCCAGACCACCTCGAACTCCTTAGCCGGGTCGAGCATGATGCCGGGAATGTAGCGGGAGATCACCGGCACCTGGACGAACTGCCCTCCCCACACCGCATTGAAGTCGACCCCCCCACGCAGCCAGGGGGTGCATAATGCCAGGGCGGCGGCAATCACCAGGATAGCCCAGGAGGGCAGGAAGCGGCAGAAGAAGAGCAGGATGGTGGCGAAGCCCATCAGGGTCAGGATGTCCCACTGCCAGATCTGGCAAGGGCCCCAGGCAATGGCCAGCATGAGTATGCCCACCAGGAAGATGTAGCCTCCGCGGATAAGGGCCCGCTTGAGGAGGATGCGGTTGCCATCATCCGCGTGCTTACGGCCGGACAGCACCTGGCTCATGCCCATCATCATCAGGAAACAGGCCGCCCCCCAGTCGCCGAGGACGTGGTTGAGGATGAAATAAGGCCAGGTATCCACGGCGCCTTCGTTGCCAAAAAAGATCATGAAATGGACCAGCACCATGCAGATGAGGGCGAACCCGCGCATCACGTCTATAGAGAGGATGCGCTCCGCCCGCCGGTTTGTATCTTCGCTCATCTTCCCTCCTGACGCGGATAGGCCTCCCGGCGTCTCAGGCTCCCCCCATGGGCTTCCTGACATGCGCGTCATGATGACGTCATTCTACCATCCCGCATGGAGGTCGGGTCGGCTCAACCGCTTTGGCAGAGTATTTGTTTTCCTGTATGGTTACAGGAACGGATACCGTGCGAGTCAGAGAAAGTGACACAACGAGATGATAATGGACGGCACGGTCATAAGGACGGAAGGGCTGACCAAGTTATACGGCAAGAGCCGTGGTATTATCGGCGTGGACTTCGAGGTGCGGGCGGGCGAGATCTTCGGCTTTCTGGGGCCCAACGGAGCCGGCAAGACCACCACCATCCGCCTGCTGCTGGATTTCATCCGCCCCACCAGCGGGAGTGCCGAGCTCTTCGGGCTGGACAGCCGCAAGGGCAGCGTGGCCATCCACCGCCGCACCGGTTACCTGCCGGGAGAGCTGGCCCTTTACGAGAAGATGACCGGTGCCGATCTCGCGCGGTTCTTCGCCAACCTGCGCGGCGGGGTGGATTGGTCCTACGTGGATGAACTGGCGCAGCGTCTGGACAGCGACCTGTCGGTGCCCATCCGTTCCCTCTCCCGCGGCAACAAGCAGAAGGTCGGACTCATCCAGGCGCTGATGCACGGGCCGGAACTGCTCATCCTGGACGAGCCCACCGCCGGCCTCGACCCCCTGATACAGCAGGAGTTCTACCGCATCATAGAAGCTTGCCGCGAGGAGGGGCGCACTGCCTTCGTCTCCTCCCACAACCTGCACGAGGTCGAGCGCTTGTGCGACCGGGTGGGCATCATCCGTGAGGGCCGCCTGGTGGACGTGGAGGAGATCTCCGCCATCAAGCAGCGTGCCCTGCACCATCTCGAGATACATTTCGCCGCGGCTCCGCCCCCGGAGACTTTGTCCGGCATACCCGGCCTGCGCGACCTGCGTATGGAAGGAGAGACACTCTACTGCACTATCCAGGGGAGCATGGACGCCCTGGTCAAGGCAATCGCCCGCTACGAGGTCTCCAACATATTAAGCTACGAGACTCCCCTGGAGGACATCTTTCTTGCCTACTACGGGGAAGGTGAGAACGATGCTCAATAATGTCTTCCTCAAGGGCCTGCGCGACCGGCGCGTCTCTCTCATCTGGTGGGCCGTGGGGCTGACCCTTTTCGTCGTCCTTACCATAGCAGTTTATCCCTCGATGAGGAACAACCCGAGCATCCAGGACTACGCGGAATCATCGGCCGATCTGATGAAGGCCATCGCGGGTTCCATCGACATCACCTCGCCCGTCGGCTACCTGAACAGCCAGCTCTTCTTCATGATGCTCCCCATCATCATGTCCATCCTGGCCATTTCCATCGGCAGCGATGCCCTGGCCGGGGAGGAAGGGCGAGGCACCCTGGACCTTCTCCTCTCCGCCCCGCTGCCCCGGCGCCGGGCCGTAGTGGAGAAGTTCGCGACCATGGTGATGGCCGTAACGCTGGAGGCGGTGGTCCTCTATGCCGGCATGGCGCTGCTGGCGTTGGCCACAAGCATGGACATCAGCTATCTGAACATGGCGGAAGCGACTTTCGGCCTAGTCTTTCTGGCCCTTGTGTTCGGGACCCTCGCGCTCCTGCTGGGAGCGGCCAGCGGCAGCAAGGGCCTTTCCATAGGGATCGCCGCCGCCCTTGGGCTGGGCACCCTTCTTCTGAATTCCCTGGGGCTGATAATAGAGGCATTGGATCCGTGGAGAAGGATAACGCCGATCTACTATTACAGCGAGAACAACCCCCTGGCCAACGGCCTGAACTGGATTCACGTCCTGATACTCGTAGCCATCACGGCGGTCTTCCTGGGGGCCTCCCTCTTCTTCTTCGAGCACCGCGACATCACCGTCTAGGGGGTCAGGTCTTGTTTTTTGTTACCCCTGGGGGTATTCAGTAACCACCGTTAGCATTATAGAGAGCTAAAGTACTTAAAAGCCATTGAAAATACCTATGGGGGTAACAAAAAACAAGACCTGACCCCTCACCACCCTCAACACATATATACTGGTAGGGCGATGGTGGGAATGGTATTCCTGTCCAGGCGGGGGGAATCCGCGCATAGTAGGGGGCGATGATGAAGGATCTGCGGGACAAGGTGGTGCTGATCACGGGTGCGGCGCGCGGCATGGGCAGGCTGGACGCCCTGGCCTTCGCACGGGAGGGGTGCAGGGTCGTGATAGCGGATGTCGATGGTAAGGAGCTCGATAATGCGTCGCGCGAGCTGGAGGAAGACGGCTACCGGGTCCACTCTTTCCTGCTGGACGTCTCCGACCGGGATGCCTGCTTCAGGCTGGTGGAGAAGGTGGAAGGGGAGATCGGTCCCATAGAGGTGCTGGTGAACAACGCCGGGGTGATGGAATGCGGCGAGTTCACGGGCATGTCCGAGCGCCACTGGCGCAGGACCATGGAGGTGAACTTCCTGGGGCAGGTGTGGCTGATGCAGGCGGTGCTTCCGGGCATGCTGGCCCGCCACAGCGGCCATGTCGTGAACATGGCCTCCCAGGCTGGGATTATCGGGGGCGCGAAGATGAGCTCCTACTCAGCCAGCAAGCATGCGGTCATGGGTGTCACCGATTCCGTGCGTCTGGAACTGAGGGGCAGCGGCGTCAGGTTCACCGACGTCATCCCCGGCTTCGTGGAGACGGGCATGGCCAGCGGAGCGGAGCCGCCTTTCATCTCCCCCTGGGTGGATCCGGCCAGAGTATCGCAGGCTATCGTCAATGCCGTGAAGAAAGGCCATGAGGAGGTATGCCGGCCGGCCTTCTCGGTGCGGCTGTCCGCCCTCCTGCGCGGTCTCGCTTCCCCGAAACTCCTGGACGGCATCTACCGCATGCTGGGGGGGCACAAGGTATTCGACACCTGGCGTAAGGACCCCACCCGCCCTTTCTAACGACCTGATCCCAAGACCCGAGTCGTCAGACGGGCATGGATAAAGGCCATTTAACGGGCCTCGAGCCGGGCTTGACCCCAAGGCCTGACAATTCTCGGAGAAGAACCAATATAATTATCAGGAGAAGGACCGGACCGGACGATACCTAGGAGGTGCCGGGGTGAAGAAGGCATGGTGGCTGTTGGTGCTGGTGATAATCACAACCTCGTTGGTAGTAGCTGTGCCGGGGTGCGGCCAGAGCAGCGAGGACTTGGCCGCGCAGTACATCGGCAGGGGCGACAGATATGCGTATCGCATGGCGAGCGAGGGGGAGACAATGAGCGCGGCATTGGAGGACTTCTTCGCCATCCTGCAAGGTCCCAACCCCGAGGCGATCATAAATCCCGGCGGCCCCCTGGACCAGTACGAAGCTGCCCAGGGAGAGATGTCGTCGTCCGCCCTGCAGGCGGAAGCCGAATACCAGGGCGTGCTAACCTTGAGCGGTGTCGAGGAGGAAAAAGAGTACGCGACCATGATGATCGAAGTCGCAGGGAAAACGGCGGAGTTGGCGGAGTTTGTCGATGAGTGGTTCAACAAGGCCCTGGATGTGATAGAGACCATGGACGAGAGCAAGATAAGGTCATATCTGACCGGCGACGAATTCGAGGGCGGCATGGTGGAATTGGAAGGGATGAGAGCGGAGATAGATGCGGTAGCCGCGGAGGCAAGCGACTACCGGCTGGAAAGGGATTTCTAGCAGGTCGACCTGGCGGGCCTGAGCGGCTGAGGGGAGAGCACTGAAGCAGCCGTGTCCGGCAAGCTGCTCCCGCGAGGTCGGTGACCGGCAAAGAAGGGAGAAAAACATAGTGAAGAAAGGCGGGCGCGTTCACGGAGCATGGATATTGGCGGTGGTTTCGACACTCCTGTTCGTATTGCTGAGCGGACTCGTCTCCTGCGGAGGCACCAGCGAGACTACGGCGGAGGTGTCGGAGGAAGGCGTGGATGAAGGCGCGAGACTGCCTCCGGGTATAACAGGTGAAGACCTGGAGGGGCTGAACCTCGAGGATCTGGGAACCGATACGGGTGAATCGGGAGCGAGTGAAGGGGAAGATGAGCAGGATGCCCCGGATCCCAGGTATACGGCGTCTCTATCCGGGGCCAGCTTCACCATAGTCGACGTAACCAGGAACGACTCCAACTCCAAGGTCATCGAATCGAGCCAGAGGGAAGTCATGGGCGATTACCTCGAGATAGAACTGGCTATAGAGAACGTCGGCGACGGTCTGGTCGATTTCTCGCAGTATTCATTCCGGCTGGAAAGCCCCAGCATAGAAGCGGATGATTACCGCCCCTACTACGGCGATGCCGGCTATCTCGGTGAATATGTATCCGAGCACGTCATATCGGCCGTCCTCCTGGACTATGCCGACCTGACGCCGGTGCTCTACAAGCTCAAGAAAAAGGAGGTCCTGGAGGGCGTCTTTCTCTTCTACGATATGAACCCGCAGAGCGCCGAGGTAAACGAGGGTTTCAGCGCGGATATCGCTGGCGGCGCTGCGTACCTTGTCATCCGCAAGGTGCGGGGCAGCGATTACGGCGAAGAGGTGAAGATGAGCCTGACCGGCTTGATGGATTGAGTCGCGTCAAAGGAGACACACCTGATGCGTTCGATAAAAAGGGGTTTCAAGAGCTTCTATCGCCATCCCGTAGGCAATCTCATAGTGGTCCTGCTGCTCTTCGTCTGCCTGGCTTTTTCCCTGTCCATGCTGGTGGTGAAACTGGCCGCGGACAGCCAGGTCGAGGATATCAAGGAGAGCGTCGGAAACTACAGCGAGGTCCGCGTGAGTTCCGAGTACATCCTAGAGGTGTTCGAGGGGGAGCTGGACAAGGGCGAGAGGCAGAGGAGGCGCGAAGCCCGCAGCATGAACGAGGAGGAGGAGGTCGCGGACAGGGCTAAATTCCTTCTCCCCGAAGAGCTCGCCGATATCTTTTCCCGCCAGGATCACATCATCACCTTCGATAAGATCCAGAACGCAGGGATCATCATCACCAACGCGGAGAACTCCGAGCTGGCTCCCCTGGCGCAATACGCGACCGACGCGGAGCTGGCCAGGCAGGGGATCGAGGGCCTGAACCGGCAGACGCTGGGGAACCTTTTCGTGTTCGAGGGCAACACCGACTGCTCCTCGGCCTCCGATTTCCTCAACGGGAGCAAGAAGCTCGTCGAGGGTTCCTTCTTCACCTATGAGGATTACCTGGAAAAAAACCGCGTAGCTCTGGTGGAGAAGAACATGGCCGAGGACAACGAACTCGAGATCGGGGACGAGGTGGAGGCGGTGATCGTCGGCGGGAGCAGGAACAACCGGACCATGGAGATCGAGATCATCGGCATATACGAGACTATCGAGGCGGAGCGCGACTCGGGGAGTATCCTGGACTACAACCCGGCCGGCAACAAGCTCTTCGCTCCCCTCACCGTGGTCCAGGAACTCAACGGCACACCGGGTTACGTGGAGCTGGGCTCCTACTACTTCGACAACGTGGACAGTACCGCGGCCCTGCAGCAGGCCTTCTCGCAGGAGATAGCGGACGGCAACAGGTACGAGTTGATAACCGATTACATGGATTACGAGAAGATATCGGACCCCCTAGAGAAGGTAGGCAAAACCTCGATGATCGGGCTGATCGGAGCCCTGGGCGCCTGCGCCCTGATCATCCTTTTGGCCATGGCCATCATCATCGGCGGGAGGACCAGGGAGCTGGGGGTGCTCAAGGCCATAGGGGCTACGGGCCGCCAGGTCATCGTACAGTACGCCACTGAGGTCATCTGTATCTGCCTGGTATCGGTGATCCTGGCCACCGGGGCCACCGTCCTTATCAGCCAGGGCATAGGCAACTGGCTGCTCTCCGGGAGCGTGCAGAACGAGGTCGTGGAGGAAGGGGAGGAGACGAGGGAATATACCGGCAGTTACCTTTCCGATCGTAAGTTGTACAAGGAAGGCGGCCTGTATTCCGTCGCGGTCGAGGAGGACAAGACGGTCAATCTCAACGTGATATACCAGGGAGACCTGCTCCTCTACGGGATCCTTATCCTGTTCGGGATAAGCCTGCTGGGGATGGCGGTTCCGGTGATCTGGATAACCAGGCTCAGACCGGCGCGGGTCCTGAGCATCGAATAGGGGGTGGCACCCATGCAGGAAACGCTCGAGGTCAAGGATTTATGCAAGACCTTCAAGGCCAAGGCGGGGGACGTCACCGCCGTGGACAAGGTGAGTTTCGAGGCCCGCAAGGGTGAAGTGACGGTTATCGTGGGACCGTCCGGCTCAGGTAAGACCACCCTGCTCTACCTCATCGGTTCCCTGGAGAGCCCCGACGGAGGAGAGATAAACACCTTCGGCGAGAACATCGCCGCCTCGGGCGCCGACCTTATTCGCTATCGCAGAAGAAGAGTGGGTTTCGTTTTCCAGTTCTTCAACCTCATCTCCGCCCTGACCACGCTGGAGAACGTCATGCTGCCCATGGACATCCAGGCGGTGCCTGTTTCCGAACAGCGCAGCACCGCGGTGAGGCTCCTGGACAAGATGGGCATAGACGCGAGGCTCCAGAAGGCTAAAGCCAACAGGATAAGCGGCGGTGAAAAACAGAGGGTGGCCATTGCCAGGGCCATGGCCAACGACCCCGATATCATCCTGGCCGACGAGCCCACGGGCAACCTGGACAGCGCCACCGGGCGTGTGGTGGTGGACATCCTGGTCAGGTTGGCGCGCGAGGACAACAAGTGCGTGGTGATCGTCACCCATGACGAGGGCATCCTCGAGGTGGCCGACCATTCTTTCCACATGATGGACGGAAAACTGACCCTGCAATGAAACCGATACCCGGTGTCGCACTCCGGGCCATCCACATCCTTCGCGGATTCGCGCATGAGCGGCCTGGCGATGGAGCTGTAGCGGCTGACCCACAGCGGAATCCGGCGCTATTCTATCGGTAGGCCATGGGGATATGGCGCATCCCATTCCTGGTCCGCTCGGGGCCGGCAACCGTGAAACCGAGGTTTTCGTATATATGGATAGCGTATGGGGATGAGTTGACGGTTATCTCCTCGAGCGCCGGGTCATCCCGGCGGCATCTCTCCAGGGACAGGTCGAAGAGATTCCTCCCTACTCCTTTGCCGTGATGGTCCTTACGGACGAAGAACAGCCGGATGTGGCTCCCGTCCCGCACATCGATGACTCCTACCAGCTCCCCGTCCTCCTCGGCTAAGAGGATGAAGGAATCACCCCTCTCGTGACGCCGCAGCAGATCCTCCGGAACTATATGTTTCTTGAACTCCTCGATACCGCCCGGTGCATAATCAGGGGCGATGAACTCGTTGAAGACCTCCTCGATGAGTGCTGAAACGCCCTGCTCGTCGCCTGCGGCCATCTCCCTGAAGGCGATCGGGCCCCGCATCACGCCCCGTCAGTCCACGTCCACATCGACACCGCAGCCACGGCAGCGCTTGGCGCCGCGGAAGAGGACGTAGCCGCACTCGGGGCAGTGGTAGCGTTCCTCCTCCATCTCCACCCATTTCTCGGTACCGTGCTCCCTCCAGGTGGGGATGGCGCGCATCATCACCTTCTTGCCCACGGGGTAGCCGAAGTTCTCTGCGTATTCGCAGGGCCAGTCGTCGCACTGGTGGCAGCCCTCGATGCCCTTGGCGGCGCAACAGTCACGGATGGGGCAGGCATCGCAGTAGAGGAAACGGTCCTCGGAAAGGCAGCCCTTGCAACGCACCTGCTCCGTCGAGCTCAGGCCGTAGACCCCGGTGAGTTTTTCCTTGAACTTCTCGTTTCCATCGCGGTAGGCGATGAGCACGGCACAGACCCCGCAGTAGAGCCCGCAGGGAGCCAGCCACTCCTTCTCAACTTCCATGTCCTCCAGACCTCCTTTGCCTTTGCCGGCAACTGCGATTATCCTACTTTTTTAACAGCTCCTTGCCCACGCTCCAGCCCCTGGCGAAGGGCTCGCCGAATCGCCAGTAATCGGAACCGTAGATGACGAAGAGGATGGGATCCACCTTTGCGAAATCAACCCCGTCATCCCCGAGGATATCCTCGTCGCAATATGTCTCCACGATCTCCCCGATGAAAACGTCATGGTGGGGCACGTCGAGGATCTGGACGAGCCTGCATTCCATGTTGATGGGACATTCCTGGATCATGGGGGCGGTCTCGAGGCTTCCGTAGAAGGTCTCGAAGACAGCGCTCTTGTCGGCTTTCTTCCCGGAAACGATGCCGCAGTAGTCCGTCTCCCTCACCAGCCGCGTCGAGGGGATGTTGACGCTGAAGGTGCCGTTCTCCTTTATCCCGGCGTTGGTATAATGGTTCCTGGCGGAGGCGACCGAGACATGCGAGTAATCCATGACCCCCACGAAGGCGATGGTGATATAGTTGGGCTTTCCGTTCACGTTAGCACCGATCAGGGTGACGGGCACGGGACAGAGATAATTCTTGGAGCCGAGCTTCTTCTTCATAAAAACCTCCTCATCAATATTTACCGTGGTTGTGTGGCCTCTGCGGGAAGATCAACCCGATACGGCGGCAGCTTCATGCGTAACCGCCCTTCTCCTGCTGAAGTAAAACAAGGGCGAAAGCCCGCACCGGGAAGGTGCCCAGGCCTCTGACCTTCACCGGTACCGCGAAGAAGCGGAAACCTGAGTCCGGAAGCCCGCCCAGGCCGCACAGGTGCTCCACTACTGGTATCTCCGCGCCGAGCAGCAGGGTATGGGCCGGCCGGCTGCCGTCGGAGGTGTCATCGATATTGAGGGAATCGATGCCCACCAGGGCGGGACCGGCCTCTGCGAGATACTCCGCCGCTTCCCTCGTGAGGTAGGGATGGTCATGGAAGTAACTCTCGTTCCCCCAGTGGATATCCCATCCGGTATGGATCAGCACCGCTTTGCCCCGCAGTTCCTCGCCCCCGAAGAGTTCCCTTCCGCAGGCCCTTTCCTCGGGGTCCGCCCGGAAAACCCTGCCTTGCAGGTACGCCAGTGACGGCAATTTCAGCTGCGAGAGGTCCTTGCCGTCGGAGAAGCGGTGGAAGGGAGAATCGACGTAGGTGCCCGTATTGGCGACCATCTCGATCATGCCGATATGGAATTCCGTCCCGTCGTCGTAGTGCGGACGCGCATCCTCCCGGCTCAGGTAATCCGAGATGGCGGGCCCCGGCAGGCCGGGGTAGGTGATCATGCCGTGTTCGACGACGTGGCTCAGGTCTATCAGCTCGTAACGTTCATCGCCCATCATAGCCACCCATACTTCTCGGAGAAGAACCTCGTTTGTTAACAGATATTCCAGGCGAGTGCACCCTGGTGTCCACGCCCTCCGTTTTCCTGCAATATAGAACAGGCGCATCAAGAGGTCAACAGCGTCAACCATACTGCAGGCAGGCAGGGTTTCCGCCGAAATGTCGCCGTATCCTGGTAAAATCAAAGTGTTGAACGGCGGATAACCTGGGAGGAAGGTCATGGCAAGAAGCGTAGCGGATGTGGTGATCGTGGGCGGAGGCACCTCCGGGACCTACCTGGCCTGGAGGCTGTCAGAGGCGGGTATCGACTGCCTGGTCCTGGAGAAAGAGCCCCTGGACATGCTGGGGACCCGTATCGGGCCCTTCCATATGGAGGAGGAGGCTTTCGAGAGGTTCGGCATTCCGCTTCCGGAGGGTGACGAACTCCTGCACCGCCTGGAGACGATAACCATGTGGTCTCCCGACCACGGCGTGGGGATCGCGGCCGGGTTGACCACCCTGGATATGGATAAACCCACCTTCATGCGGAGGCTCCACGCCTATGCCCGGGAAGCGGGCGCGGAGATCCTGCAGGAGGTCGAGTTCACGGGGCTGGCCAGGGAAGGCGGCTTCCCCACGGGAGTGACGGCGAAGGGGAGTGACGGTGAGTTCGAGGTCCGCTGCCGCCTGGTGGTGGACGCGTCCGGCATAGGGGGGGCGGTGAGGACGCGCCTGCCCGCGAGCCCCTGGTTCGAAAACGATCCCATCGCGGACCTGGACACCCTCGTCGTGTACATGGAGTCCTGGGGAGGCCTGGAGGGGGAGATCGGGGTGGACATCAACTCCTACCTGCATTTCCAGGGCTGGTACGCGCCGAGCTACGGGGACGAGCTCATCGTGGGCGTGGGGATGCCGGCCAGTCCCGAGGCCGCGAGGAACAGGCAGCAGGCCTTCGCCGCGACCCTACCCTTCAAGGGCGAGGCGGTAACCTCCACCAGCGGCAGGGTCCCCTACCGCAGACCCCCGTTCTCCCTGGTGGACAACGGACTCATGGTGGTGGGGGATGCGGCCTTCATGAACAAGCCCTTCAACGGGGAGGGCGTGACCTCCGCCTTTACCGCCTGCCGCATCGCCGCCGATGTCGCCGCGGAAGCCCTGGGCCGCGACGACCTGACGCGGGAGGCGCTCTGGCCCTACAACGAGCGCTACTTCCGCGACCAGGGCGCGAAGTTCGCCTTTCTCACCGCCGTGATGCCCGCCGTGGTGTCACTCTCGCCGGACGAGATCGACTTTCTCTACACCGTGCCGGGCATCTTCACCCCAGAGGGCACGCAGGCGCTCAACCTCGAGTACGAATTGAAATCCGATCCCGCCGGGGCGCTCAAGTCCCTTCCCCCTCTGCTCAAGGGCATCGCCTCGGGCAAGCTGCGTCTGCATTCCGTGGCCAACATCGTCAGGATGGGGATGACGGCCGGCGCCATCAAGAAGCTATACGAGGACTATCCCGGGCACCCGGTCGACTTCGGGGCCTGGGTGGAGAAGGCGAAGCACCTGTGGAGCAAGGCCGACAGGGCCCGGCACGATTATTTCGGGTGCCTGCTGCGGGAGTGGGCATGAGCCTTGATTTCGGGCTGAGCGCGAAGGACGAAAGGAGTTGAATATGAGCGTCGATCCGGCCAAGATGACGGCGTACTGCGGCCTCTACTGCGAGGACTGCGCCTTCCACACCGGGAGCATCCCCGACCTGGCGCGCGACCTGCGCAAGGAGCTGCGGCGCGTGAGGTTCGACAAGGTCGCCGAGGTGATACCCTTCCTCGAAGCGGATGCCTACAAGCAGACCTACGAGTTCCTCGGCTCCCTGGTGAAGCTGAGGTGCAAGGGCTGCAAGACCAGCGGCCGCTCGCAGTTCTGCCACATCGCCCAGTGCGCGATAAAGAAGGATTTCCAGGGCTGCTGGGAGTGCGCGGACTTCGCGGCCTGCTCCAAGATGGACTTCCTGGTGCCCGTGCACGGCGACGCGCATGTCAAGAACCTGCGCAAGATAAAAAAAGTGGGCGTGAAGGAGTGGGCCGCGGGAGGTCCCCCGTGGTACAGCGCGCCGAAGAAGATAAAGGTGGAGAAAGGCGACTGACGCTCCTCGTGCCCCGACTAGAGACCGCAGCGAACCTGTCTGGCGTTCTCTTCAACCTGCCTGCATAACGCCTCGAGGGGGAATCCATTCCAGCCGTAACCGGATTCGTTCATAATATCCTCGGGGCCGCACGGAACCCTGTAGCGACAGGCGACGCGGAGCGCGAACATGGCTCTTGATCGTGGCCGCAACTCGTGATATCCTTTCAATATATTCTGATAATTCAGATAATCCTGATATATCAGGTCAAGGAAAGGTGAAGATATGGCTTCCACGCAAAAGCAAGAGGCCTGTTGTGCCGGCGGTGAAGGGGTGGAGAGCCGCTGCAGGGTCGAGTCTCTCGTCAGCGTCGACGAGCGGGGGCAGATGGTACTCCCCAAGGATTTCAGGGACCGGGCGGGCATCAAGGCCGGCGACAAGCTCGTACTCGTCAGTTGGACCAGGGACGGCGAAGTATGCTGCATGAGCCTGATGAAGGCCGAGAGCCTCGCGGATATGGTCAAGGACAGGCTGGGCCCGCTCATGGCGGAGATTACCTAGCGCCTGACTGGATAAACCTGTTGTATGGAATGGAGGAAAGGAAGATGAAGGAGAAGGATATAAAGAAGGTAGTGCGCGAGGGATACGGCGCCATTGCCTCCAAAGGGAGTTCGTGCTGCGAGCCGGCCGAGCCATGCTGCTGTGGAGCGAGCAAGGCCGAGGAGATCAGCTCGATGATAGGGTACAGCATGGAGGAACTGAAAGCGGTACCGGAAGGGGCGAACCTGGGTCTTGGCTGCGGCAACCCCGTAGCCCTGGCCTCCCTGCGCGAGGGGGAGACGGTGCTGGACCTGGGGTCCGGTGCCGGCTTGGACAGTTTCCTCGCCGCCAATGCGGTGGGGGAGACCGGAAGGGTCATCGGCGTGGACATGACCCACGAGATGCTGGAGAAGGCACGGGAGAACGCCCGCAAGGGCGGCTACGACAACGTTGAGTTCCGCTTGGGGGAGATAGAGAACCTGCCCGTCGCCGACGCTTCCACCGACGCCATCATCTCCAACTGCGTCATCAACCTCTCTCCCGACAAGGCCAGGGTCTTCCGCGAGGCCTTCCGGGTCCTCAAACCGGGCGGCCGCCTCATGGTCTCCGATATCGTCCTGGAGGGCGAGCTCCCGCAACAGGTAAGGGAGTCCGCCGCCGCCTACGTGGGATGCGTCTCCGGTGCCGTACTGAGAGAGGAATATTTTCGCCTCATCCGGGAGGCAGGCTTCGAGGAGATAGAGGTGGAGAGCGCCGAATACCCCCTGAAGATGATGTTCGACGATGATACCGCCCAGGCCACCATGGCCGATCTCGACCTCTCGCCCGAGGAGATGGAGAGGCTCGAGCGCCTGGTGGTCAGCGCGAAGATCAAGGCGTTCAAGCCGGCCTGAACGGAGCGCATGGTGGAGGGGTGAGGAGGCCTGCCCGGCTCACTACCCAAGCTTCTCGGAGAACGGCACGGCGCCGGAATATTATATGGGGTCGACGGAATGGACCGCGAGGGAGCCGATGATCTCCTGCACGTCCCGGGCGTACTCCGCGTAGGAATCGCCGACCGCCAGGTAGGTGAGCGTGTATCCCCGGCCGAGGACCTCCGTGTGTATCTCCAGGACCTTGAAGGGCATCTGTCCCTCCCCCATGTAACTGTATTCGAACTGCGCGGCCGGGAATATGGCGAAGTCGGTATAGGAATACTCGTATTCCCAACCCAGCGATGTGTAGATCTCTTCCTGGGTGGCGACCCATTGCTCGAGGCCTTCTTCCTGGCCCTGCATATCCACGGAAGTCAGGGTGACGAGCACCTGGCTTTCGTCGGCGATGGGCCAGAGCTCTATCGATCCATCGGGCATCTCCTCCGCCGTCCAGCCCGCGGGATAGCCGATACTGGCGTAGAGGGCCATGCTGTCGATGTATTCCAGCTCCGTGCCCTGGGTATCGCCGCCGTCCTCCGTGGCGGAGTTCAGGTAATACCACCAGTCGGGAAAGGTGGACATGGATACGTACCACCGGCCGTCCACCTTGACCGTCTCGAAATCCGTTATCACGCTGTCCTCGACTTCCTCCGTCACCTTCTCGCCGTCCGCGTCGAGGTAGGTGGCGCTTCCCGCCACAATCCTGACCACGGCCTCGCCGCCGCTCTCCTCCACCTCGAACTCGAGGCCCGTTATCTCGAGCTCCTCCGGGTTGGTAGCAAGGAAGAACTCCTCGAGGAGGTCCTTGTAGTCCCCGCCATATTCCGCTTTGAACTCGTCGATGTACGCGGGATCGATGGCCGCGATGAGGGAATCCACGTCGCCGTCCGCGATGGCCTGGAAGAAAGCCTCGACCGCCTGCGCGGGATCCGAGGTGACGGTGTCGCTCTTCCCGCCGCCTGTTCCTCCGTCATCGCTCTTGAACACCGTGAACACCAGCACCAGGACGATCACCGCCACGGCCAGGACCCCGATGATCCCGATGAGCACGGGAGTCCAGTTCCTCCCGGCTCCGCTTCCCGGCGCCGCCGGGGGATAGGCTTCGAGGGGCGTGGCGGGGGCGGGAGGAACCGGCGGGACCGCGCCGGCTTGGGGTGGCGGAGGAGAGACGGGAGGTTGCGCTTCGCCCCCCAACCGGGTGGCCTCCCCTTCACCGCCGGCCGGTGGCCCGAGGGCGGCGCCGCAGTTGCTGCAGAACGGGCTGCCCTCCTCCTCTTCGAATCCACAACGTGGACATCTCATGCCCATCTCCCCTCATTCTAGAAATGTCTATAGAGATAACTCCTCGCTCAAAGGGTCAGCGCAAAGATGATGATCATCAAAGCGGACAGGACAAGCATGGAGACGATCAGGACGACGTCCTGCCTCGACAACGCATAGCCGCCGGCTGCGGGACTCCCATGCCCTTCGAGCGGCATCGCCCGGGAGCTCCCCGGGTCGGGCCCGTCCACCGCGTCATCCCGGCGTGCCGGAATTCCGCAGAACTTGCAGAAGCTCGCTCCTGCCGCTATCTCCCTTCCGCACTTGCTACAGTACATCCATTCTCCCCTTGAGAAGGCCGGCCCCGGACCGACGCTTTCCTGCAATACCTGTTATACAACACCTCGCCGTCACTTTAGGGCTTTGCCGCAGTTGCGGCAGAACTTGGCTCCCGGCCTCACCTTATTCCCGCAGTAAGAGCAGAACGACGGTTTTTCGCCAGCATCCACTGCTCGAGCGGCCGTCTCCCCGGCCCGTTCCACCGCCTTTCCGCAGCTGCGGCAGAAAAGGGCATCGCGCGCGAGGTACGCGCCGCAGTGCATACACGTCTCGGGCCCGGCCGCCGGCGGCTTCGCCTCGCGCAGCAGCGAGAGGAGGCGGTCGCGCGCATACGGGGTTTCCATGGCGAAATCCTCAGGCGCGATGTATTCACCCTTTTCGGGCAGCATCTCCATAAGCAACTCCGTCATAGGATAGGGGCCCACCTGTATGATTGCCAGCTCCCTTTCCCCGCTGCCGCCGAGATTTACCAGCCATATCCCCTCGCCGGTACGCCATCCGTAGAGTATGCCCATCTCCAATCCCCCCGAGCTATCCAGGCGCTGGGTGACTATACCGTAAGTAGCGTTGGAGCGGCAGAGCTCGCGGCAGAGCCGCGCCAGGTCGCCCCGGGGCGCATAGGCGCCGCCGCCGGCTTCTCTCGCGTCCAGGAAGCCGGCGCGCACCAGTTCCTCGAGGAGCCCCGGGAGAGAATCCTCACTTCGAGGCGGGAAGTCGTCCGGCACCAGCATGCAGAGCATGGAGACGGCCCATTCCGGATTGGGAACGGCTATGCCGTTTCTACAGGCGCCCACCACCTCGGCGGAGCTCACCCCATCGGGCTCTCCCCCCAGGCGGACAAGGTCCCGCGCCAGAAAGGAAGTCCTGTAGGCATCCAGGAAGGCGGCCAGGGCCCGGAACTGCGGGCTGGTGAGGTCAAGGCGGGCGGGGGGGGAGTCGGTCACCTCGCCCAGGTTGAGAAGCTCCAGGAAGCCCACCCTCGCCTCACCCATGGTCCAGGGGCCGCTCAAAGCCAGCTCGTCGCCAGCGACGCTCGCCCAGAACCCGGGGCCGGAGGCATCGGCATCGGGAAAGAGGTACTGGCCCAACAGGGCCCGGCCCTCGCGTGCGAAGAGCAGGGCCACCTTGTGCCTGGGGTCCATGAGTGACGGGATCGCCCATTGCCAGGGCCCCGTCCACCCCTCCAGCTCCGCGAGAAGTCCCTGCGTATCTCGCGCGCCCGCCGCGTTCCCCATGCCGGAGAGGGGGGAGAGAGGGCTGATCTCGAGCCCCTCGAGGCCGGCCAGGAAGCGCAGGGACGAACGGGGAAACCTCACTTCTCGCAGGCCTTCGGCCCGGTCGAGTTCATCATTCACGTTACTCTCCTCCATGCAACGGGCGCCGACCGCACGCCGGCGCGCTACTTTCTCGCCCTCAGCATGCTGGCGAGCTTGTTCGCCAGGCCCTGCGCTCCCCCCCTGATCCCCAACTCCTCGATCGCCAGCTCCCTGGCCGCGGGCAGCATGCTGTCATCGGCGACGATATTCAGGGCGGCCTTGGTCTTCTCGTCCAGGATTACACCGTATTTCTCGGCGACCCTGCCCGTCTTCTCCAGCTGGAAAAGGGCTTTCTCCTGGTTGTAAGCGCCACCCTTCACCCAGTGTTCACTGAACTTGTCGTAGTAGACGTCGCCCATCATGCCCGGATCGCGCAGGAGCTCGCCGGTCTGCGGGGTGTCGCGGTACTCGACGATGTAGTGTTTGTGGGTTCTCCCCATGCAGGTCTGGCCGCATTGGTCTGCGAACGCCGCCTGCCTGTCGGCGAGAGGCATGCTCTCCCATTGCGCGTTGGAGTATCCGCGGCAGGGTTTGGAAGGGTCGAAGCCCATCTGCTCCGCGAACGTCTCGTTGTAAACCGGTTTCACCGTTTCAGCCGGCACCGACTCCGTGACCGTCCTGACCACCGGCTTGCCGCCCTCGTAGACCACGTGGCCGTCTTTGACCACCGGCTTGCTGCCCTCCATCACCGGCTTGCCGCCCTCCATCACCGTGACCTTCCTCTCCACCACGTACATGTAGTCCCGGTCCGTGCTGCTCAATGCGGCATCGGTCTTCCCCCCCGTGCTCACCTCCACCACGTCGATCTTCGCATCGGCGTATTCAGGCCTGCTGCGCAGTTCCTCCAATACCGCATCATCGGTGGATTTGTAGATCTTGCGCTGCTCTTGCGCAAATACATCCTTCGCCTCGGGAGAGGCTTGCTCGCGGAAGGTGCGTTTGGTGGCTTCGTCAGCCATTATCTCCCTTACTTCGGTCTCGGGGACGTTCTGCTTGTTCTTGACTTTGGTCGAGAAATCGCGCACGGTGTCCATCTCCCCCATCTTTTTCAGCCTGTATTCGGCGACCTCGCCGAGGGGAGCGGCATTCGTCCCCGCCGCGCTGGCCTCGGCCTCGGTGATCCTCGGCTTGCCCTCGGCGGCCGCGCCTTTCGTGTCAAGCTGCTTCCCCTTGCCTACCAGGGGCTTCCGGGGCGGGCTTTCCGGAACGGCTCCTTCCGCGACCGCGGGTTCCTTCACCGCTGCGCCCTCCGGGAACGTGGGCTTCTTCGTGCCGAGCGGCTTACCCTTCGCGTACTCGTACCAGGGATTCGAATGCGATGAAGAAGTTGTCTTGGGCCCGTCTGGCAACTTGGAGAGCGCGGGATCTCCAGGAGCGCCTTGCGCGCCGGCGCCCTCCGGGAGCACGGCTTTTTTTGCAGGGGGTGGCAGCTTGCTCCCGAACCACCTGATCCCCTGGTATATCCCCTCTATGTTCAAGACCTTGATAGCCAGGGAGGGGATGGCCCACAGCGCATCCTCCCTGATGGTGCCATATTTCCACGCATCCCCTATGCCGTCCCCGATAGCCCGCAGCTCCTCCATGGGGTTGAAGCCCGGCTCCACGCTGTCCCATATCCCCCGGGCCGTATCGCCCCAGATCTCCGGTGTGACCATCTCCTTCAGGGTGCCCAGGGGATCGTTGTACACGAGGTCTTCGCCCAGTTCCCACCACTCATGGGCCACGGTCGTCACGGCCATGCCGGTGCCCACAGCGAAGTCCCTCGTCCCCTGCACCACCTTTTCCACGCCGTCCATAACCGTGCCGGTGAATGCCGTGCCGGCGTCGTCGAGCAGGTTGACGTAGTAATCCAGGTCGGGGTGGGCGGCGGCCCACGCCGCGCGCTCACTCTGGGAGCGCATGATGTCCTCCAGGGAGCGGACAAGCTGCACCTCCCCTTGTGAGAAGGGTGGAGAAGGACCCATAAAAGCAACGTCCGCGGGCTCCCGAGGCAGCGCGAACGAGGTCTCATCGGGGCTTACTGGAGAGGGACCGAGGGGGGGCGGCGGGAAAGGAGGGGCCTGGCCGCCCCTGAAAAGGGTGCTGAAGATGCCTAAGAGTACGCCTATGACCGGCGGAAGAAGTATGCCTGTGGCGGCCTGGGGCCAGCTGTCCGGACCCGGGACGTCCCCGATGCTGGTGATACCCCCCGGCTGCTCGTGCACCGCCTCGTGCTGCAGATCTACGGGAGGAGGTGGCGGAGGGGGTACGGTATCGCCATCTTCACCCTCCGTCCCATCCACCCCGCCGATAACACCGAATACATTGGCGATTGCGCTGACAATTACGGATTCCGTTTCGTTCTCATCTAGTTCAAGCCTTGCGCTTGTCTCTGTTATGGTTGCCTCTACCAGAACCTCCTTGGATTCTGCGATGCCGTCCACAACCGGCATCTCAAGCGTGGCCGTCCAGGTTGCAGTCTCCTCCCACGGGTCGTCCCCGGTCGAACCCCAGGTATCGAAATAGGAGACGTTGAGCATCATCACATCCTCTTCCAGGGTTCCCCGTAAGGCGATCTTCCCTCTTTGGAACCCGCCGTATTCGTCGCTTTCGTCATAGAGATGTTCCCCATTGACCTTGTTGCCTACGACGGTAACGGGGATATCGATATACACTGCCGCAACGGATTCTTCAAACTCGTATCTCAGGCCGATGACAACTTCGCCCTCCTCCTGGCATACGGACGGGGCCGAGTCGGGTAAAAGAAGGAGGAGCCCCACGATTAACATGACCAGGGCCGGCCATAACGGCTTGAGCCACTTCTTCCGGGTACAGACATCGCGCATCCCGCTCACCTCGCCGCCGCCTGGGCCGCCGCGCTCAGCAGCATCCACAGGAAAGAGAAGAGGAAGGCGCCCGCCACGGGGGCGATCATGTTCACTATCTTCCCCCCACTCGACTTGACCACTTCCGCACCGGCCACGGAGCCGCAGGCCATGATGCCCGCCTGGGTGAAGACCTGGGCCGAGTTCCAGTCCAGGAAGAGCTCGGCCACCAGCGCCATGAGCATGAAGGGCAGCATCATCAGGAATCCCCGGACGACTATGCCCATGATACGCGGGTAATCACTGGCCGCGCGCAGCCGCGGGTTGAAGGCATAGACCGCTCCGCCGATGCCCGCGAGGGACAGCACGGCGAAGGCGGTGAAGAGGACGGTGTAGAGGGCGACGAATCCCGCGCCGGCGTCTATGTCGCGCCCGTTCAGCCAGGCCAGGACGAGAAACGAGGATACTATGGTGGTCCAGTAAAGGACGGCGACCAGGTTCGGCCTTGTACCGCCGCGTACCTCTACCTCCATCTTCTCACCTCAGGTGGTTATCAGTGCCCATCCGAAGAGCAGCAGGCCGCCGCAGAGCGTGGCCATCAGTATGGCGGCACCCAGCTTTTCCTCCAGCATCTCCCGGGCTGTGAAGGCCAGCGGCATCAGGGCCCAGAGCATGCCGGTCACCCCGAAAGCGATCGAGGTATGCCAGCCGAAGGCGATGTTGAAGAGAAGCCCCAGGAGGGCATAGATCAGGGCGGGGCAGTAGCTGAGCGCGAAGGCGCGCAGCACCCACTCCAGGGAGCGCTCGCCGCCCAGCGGCCGGGAGACAGCCCAAGCCAGCGCGGCGACCAGGGCTACCACGGCCGTGCCGTACAGCGTGCCGATGAAGGTGAATCCCACTACTCCCGCCGGGCTCCTGGTGCCGGCGCGCCAAAGGTCCAGCCCCGTCTGGAGGAAGAAGAAGGTGAAGGCGAGGCCGGATATGGAGTAGCACAGGACAATAGGGACATCCCGCATGAGGTTCTTGAGGACCCCACCCGGGTTGATCATCATCTGCATGACCGCTTTGAGAGAGGTGCGCGTCCCTGCCGCTGTCGTTTCCAAGAGACTCCCCCTGGCCGAAGGCGAACTGCCGCAAAACCGCTGCCGGTGAGGACCGGCATGTTCTGTTCATGACCGTTGTTCGGACCTTCCTTAGCCATTATATATGGTGAGGCCGCGCGGTTTAAAATCGCCCTGCAGGGAGACGAGCTCCCGGTGACGATCGCCGTCCCGGAAAAGTCCTGTATGGAATGGGCATGAGAGGGCAAGGTTCTGGGGTCACTGGCAGGTAATTCTTAAACGTGTAATCGTATAAGGAGTACCCGCAAGCGGTGTGCGGGAACGGCGAGGACGAGGAAGGAGGTGGATGGTGGAAGCACCCCTGGTACAAAACCCGGTGGCCATTTTTCTCACCATCATCGCCGTTATTCTCATCGCGCCCCTGATCATCGAGCGCTTCCGCCTGCCGGGTATCGTCGGCATCATCGTCGGGGGGATCATCATCGGTCCCTACGCCCTGAATCTCCTCTCCGTCGATTCCACTATCGAGACGCTGGCCGTGGCGGGCCTGGTCTATCTCATGTTCAGCGTGGGGCTGGAGATAGACCTGCGCCAGTTCAAGCAGGTGCGCAACAAGTCCATCGTCTTCGGATTGCTCACCTTCAGCCTTCCCATGATCAACGGCATCGTCCTGGGCAGGTGGCTGGGTTATTCCTGGAGCAGCTCCTTCCTCCTCGGGGCGGTGATAGCGTCGCACGCCCTCATCAACTATCCCATCCTCAGCCGCCTGGGCATCATACGCAACGAGGCCGTGGCGGCTACCCTGGGAGCCACCGTGTTCAGCGATATATCCGCCCTGCTGGTCCTGTCCTTCGTGGTGCGTGACAGCGAGGGAAGCAGCTCCGCCCTGGATATCGTGATCATGGTCGCCAGCATGATCGTCTATACCACCTTCATCCTCTTCGTGGTGCCGCGGCTGGGGAAGCTCTTTTTCCGCCGCTTCAAAGGCCGGGCGGTGGAATTCCAGTTCATCCTGGTGGTGCTGTTCACGGCCGCCCTGGTCGCGGAGCTCATCGATATGCACGTGATCATCGGCGCATTCCTGGCGGGGCTGGCCATCAACTCCACCCTGCCCTCGCGCAGCCCGGTCCTCAACCGGGTCCTCTTCCTGGGCGAGGCCTTCTTTATACCCATCTTCCTGCTCTACATCGGCATGATCATCGACCCCGCCGCCTTCTTCTCGGAATCCAACACCCTCATCGCGGGATGGATGATGATCGCCTCCGTCTACCTCACCAAGCTCATAGCCGCCTGGATCGACACAGGCATCTTCCACTACAGTCGCGACGAGCTCTTCACTATCTGGGGCATCACGCAGGCACAGGCCACCACGACCCTGGCGGTCCTCCTGGTCGGAGTGGAGGCGGGATTGCTTCCGGAGGCGGTCTTCAACGGTGGGGTGATGATGGTCATGATCACCTGCATCACCTCCTCTATAATGGTGCAGCGCTTTGGCTCCCGGCTGCAGCCGGCGGTGGTGCGGGAGAAAGAGGGGTCCTTCTATAACAGGATACTGGTGTCCCTGGCAAACCCCGGTACCCAGGAACACCTCATCGGTCTCGCGGGCCTGCTGGCCCGCACCGCAGGCGGCAGGCTCTTTCCCCTGCACGTGATCCTGCGCCAGGAGAACGAACGCTACAGCGGCGGCGGCGAGGAGGAGGTATTGCTGGACTCCTCGGATGACCTGGAGGAACCGGAAACCGAGACAAGTCCCATACATCGCGTGGATACGTCCGTGGCAAACGGCATCCTCCATGCAGCCATGGAGAACCACGCCACCATGATCGTCATGGGGTGGCACGGGAAGAAATCTGTCAGGGAGAGCGCCTTCGGCAGCGTGGTCGACCAGGTGTTGTGGAACGCCGAGATACCGGTTCTGGTGGGGCATATGAAGACCCCCATCAACGCCATGAACCGCATGGTGTTGGTACTGCCGGCAGGCTGCCTCTTCGTCGCCTCCCTGGAGGACATCCTGAAGACGGTGAGCACCATGGCCGAGGCTGTGAACATATCCATGCTCGTTCTCTCGGACGCGTCCTACCTGGAGAGGTTGCAGGAGAGACTCGAGGAGCTCGCTTCGCCTCAATCACACAAGGTCTTCAAGCTGGGGAGCAATGTGGTCAGGGACGTGGTCTCGCGCACCGGCCCCCAGGACCTGATCATCATCCCCACCGTCGGTTCCCGCATGCGTTTCGGGTCCTGCATGGGGAGGATGCCGGAACAGCTGAGCGAGGAGACGGACGCCTCCCTGGCGGTCATGGTCTTTCCCGCTTAGTGGACGCCGCCGGTCTCCCTCACCAGCTCGAGGAAATAGAGCCAGTTGTCCAGGGATACCTCGGGCGGGACGGCGTGGTCGATGGACGGTATATAGCCGCCGGCCGCTAGCATGGGCGGTACCACCCGCAGCACCTCGGCCCTGATGGTGTCGCGGTCATGGTAGAGGGCGCGCTTGTCCATACCTCCAATGATGACGAACTGGCGCGGCCATTGACGGCGCACCTCGAGTACGTCCATACCCGCCTGCACCTCGAACGGCCAGAGGAAGTTGACTCCCGCCGCTACGAAGAAAGGGATGAGCTTGGTGATCCTGCCGTCGCTGTCCACGCCGATAACCGGGACCTCGAGGTCGCCCTTGATGAATGCGATCAGCTCCTTGTAATAAGGGAGCATGAAGGCCTCGAAAGTGTCCGGCCCGATCATGGGCCCGTTGAGGTAACACATGTCCTCCCAGAGCATGACCATGTCCGGAGACTTCACCTCCGCGATACGGCTCAACACACCCTTCCAGAACGCGACCCAGTGCCGGGAGATGGCATGCAGGAGCTGCGGCTGCCTGCGGTAGGCGAGCATGAGGGGGGTGAAGCCGAGGAGGTGGCGGTGGGTGCCGAAGAGGCCGGAGATATATACGCAGAGGGGGAAGGGAACGGTCTTCGCGGTCTCTATAATGACCATCCACGGCTCGAGGCGTCCCGGGGTTTCGGGATCCAGGCGCCACTTGACCTCTTCCCAGCTCTCCTCGTCCTTCACGGGTGCCTCCAGGAAAGCGGGAATGGTGCTGGCGCCGTCTGCGAGCACCTTTACCCTGGCGCCGGACTTGTCTATCTTCACGATGTAGCGCTCATCCTGTTCGATGACGGTCTCGTCGAAAAGGGGATCGAAGCCGGGATGCTCGTGTGCGCCCAGCAGCACCGGCAGCTGCAGGTCAACCCCGAAGTGGATGAAAGCCCCCATCTCGTCGCCTGCCTCGGGCGGCAGGCCCTCGCCCTGCCAGCGCGCCAGGGTTTCGCGCCAGAACCCGATCGTCTCCATGCGGAAAGGCCGGTCCAGGGGTTCGAAGGCGGCGGTGGCCAGGAACCTCTCGCGCGGGGTCATCTCCATGATCCTACCTCCCTTGAAGAGCCGTACCCGGATTATATCCCATGCTTGATACTCCGATCCGCAAATACGTTCGCATTCGACGTGCCGCATGGCAATTCTATTTGCAATCCTGCCTGATACGGAATCGACATTGCTGCGTCGTGGGTCTTCGGCGTTCCCGGCCCGGGCCGCTTTGCGAACGGAGGCACCCAGCCCGCATCGCTGGTGCGGCGGGATAGGAGGCTTCCTGCACCTATCCATGGCGGAGAAAACATCGCGCTCGGGATGCTATAATGCTGACGTTGTGTCAGATTCGGAAGGGGGAGCATCCATGAAGATCGAGCCGGTTATCGACGAGTGGTCGGGTCCGGGCGACAAGGACGGCACCATCGTGCCCATTACCGCCCGGGAGAACGCCGTCAATCGCGAGGCCGCCGGGAGCAGGTTCTACGGCGAATGGTGGTACTTCGACGCGCGCCTCGAGGACGGCCACGTGGTGGTCGGGTTCCTGCAGGCCTCGGAGCTGATGACGCGCAAGCCGGGGATAGAGATACACGTCTACAAGCCGTCCGGGGAGAAGCTGTCGGTGGTGAAGAAGTTCCCCGCATCCGAACTGCGCGCCTCCGAGGAGAAGTGCGACGTGTGGGTGGGCAAGAACCACTGCTACGTGGAATGGCCGGAGGAGGGCGACCTCCCCACCCACCATGTCTACATATCCGAGGACGGCATGGAACTCGACCTCACCTTCGTGAGCGAGGTCCCGGGATGGCAGCCGGGCAAGGGCAGGACCAGGTACGGCGAGCGCGGTTACTTCAGCTGGGTGGTGCCCATACCCCGGGCCAGGGTGGAGGGCACGGTGAAGTTCGAGGGCAAGACCCTGCAGGCGAAGGGCATAGGGTACCACGACCACAACGTGATCACCACCGACGCGCGGCGCATCATCTCCTGGTGGTACTGGGGCCGCCTGTATACGGACGACTTCACCCTGCTCTACGCCTACGTGCGCACCCAGAAGCGTTTCGGCAACGTGGCCTCCAAGCCGCTCATGCTGGCCTATAAGGACAAGGTCATCCTCAGCTCGGGGGAGATGGAGGTCACGGAAGGCGATGTAACCTTCAACGCCACGGCCAACCGCACCTATCCCGGCAGGCTGGAGCTGGAGATACCCGACCAGGTGTATCTGCGCTTCGACGTCAAACGCGTCATCGACTGTAATGATCTCCTGAAGGAGCTGAACCCCGTGCTCATGAACGCGGCCGTGAGGTGGCTGGTGAACAGGTTCATGCGTCCGGGCTGGTTCCGCTTCGAGTCCGACTTCACGCTGCGCGTGCAGCACGCGGGCCGCACCTTCGAGGAGAACGGCACTACCCTGCACGAGATGGTCGCACTGCAGTAACAAATCCCTTCAGGCCTCGGGGTCAGGCCCGGTTCGAGGCCGAGCCTGCTGGTTTGCATCAGCATACAGCCACTATTAGCAGGGCCGTGTTTTCTCATTACCCATATCACCTGGCTTGCTCAGGCCTCGAACCGGGCCTGACCCCGAGGCTTTAGCTGCTGCCGCGCAAAATAAATTCGTGCTGTTAATAAATATATTTGTGCTAATATTGACAGAATGTAAATATTATTATATATTGCATATTAAAAGGATGTTACTAAAGCGAAGGAGGAGGAGATGGGCAAGGCGAAACCAGGGAAACCAGGATCGTCCTGCAAGGTGCTTTCCGCCGTCTCCGACAAACGCTCCATGCCTCGCAGGTTCCTGCAGCCCAGCATCATGCTGCTTCTGGCCGAGGAGCCTGCGCACGGATACGCGCTGCTGGACAAACTTGTCGCGATGGGTGTGGCGGAGAAGCGGCTTCCCCTGCCCCTCGTCTACCGGACGCTCCTCCAGTTGGAGAGCAGGAGGCTGGCGGGATTCGGTTTCGCCAAGCCTGAGGGTAGAGGGCCGGCGCGGAAGGTCTACCACCTGACCGAAAAGGGGTGGAAGGAACTCGCTTCCTGGGCGGAGAGCATGCAGGACGTGAAGAGCTTCGCCTGCGAGTTCCAGGAGAGGTACGAAACGGTCCTGAAGGGCAGGAAAGCAAAGGAGTGAACAACACAAGCGCGCGCTTTTATTCGGGAAGTGTTGAGAGTCTTGGACCGGCGTGGACAAAGGAACGAAAACGACGAGGAGGTTCGCAAGATGTTAGAGAGGCTCATGGTAAGGGAACAGGAACTGGAGGGGGGTGATTTCCCCCAGGAAGTGGTGCGCTACGCGGAGTCGGGACCGGTGGGTGATTTCATCGCCCTCGTCTCCAGCGTAACGGCCGGGATACTATGCTTCACGCATTTTTTCGGCGGCTGGTTGGGATACCAGACCGTCTACGGGGTATTGATGCTGGTGGCTTCTGCGGGTATCGCCGCCTTTTCGGCTTACCTGCTGGCAGCCCGGTTCACCTCCCGCAAGGTCCCGGCCGTGAGGTCGCCTGCATGGGCGTACTTCACGGGAGGGTTCTGCCTGGTGATCCTGACCATCATGGCGCTGGTGTTCGGTTGGCAGGGTGCGACCGCGAGCTTCGTACTCTTCTTCACCTTCATGAACGGCGTGGTGATGTTCATCGCGGGCATGATATCCAACTAGTCGAGGTGAAAGGGGAGGACACGACAGGGAAAGCAGCATCTGAGGATAGATAACGCCAAGAAGCGGCATCCGCCGGGTGACTAACCCCCCCAATCCCCCAGTGCCTGGCGGGTCCGCTTTCACGATCTCTTACCCACACTTTCTGGAGAAGAACCACATTCTCCAATGGCGGACAGAATTGCGCATGATTTCTCGTTACGGACAAATATGAGAACAACCTCCGTACAAACATGGCTTGCGCGGCATCGCCTGGCTATATGGAAAACGCCGTTTTCAGGTACAGAGCTCCACTACGAGGTCGTAGAGGAACTTCACCCCGTCCTTGACGTCCTGCACCGGTATCCTCTCGTCCACGCCGTGGATGCGGGCCAGGTCCGCGATGCCCAGGCGGGCGGGGATGATGCCGTAGCAGGGTACGCCCCGGGCACGGAAGAAGCGCGAATCGGAGAGCCCCGAGAGCATGAAGGGGCTGGTGACGGCGTCGGGATAGTCGGCGTGTATTACCTTCTCGATGGAGCGGAAGAAATCACCCTCTATGGGTGAGGCCGGCGCCTTCTCCATGTCCATGAACACGTCGACCTCCATCTCGGGATCCTGCAACCCCTCCCTGACGAATGCGAGGAAATCCTCCCCATCGGTCTCCGGCAGGAGCCGGCAGTCCAGGAAGGCCTCCGCCTCGTCGGGGATGACGTTTATCTTGACCCCGGCGTTGAGTATGTTCAGGCTCACCGTGTCCCTGACCACCGCGCTCAAGGCCGGCAGCGCCGTGAGGTTGTTCTCCACGATCAATCTCTCCAGGGTTTGGAGGTCGCCGTCCTCCCCATAGGGCGCGAGGATCTCCCAGTGCTCGGCCAGGCGGGAGAAGAAGGCCTGCATGGTGGGGTTGATGTTCATGGGCCGTTTGTTCTCGAGCAGCCTCGCGAGGGCCGGAACCATGAGGTCCAGGGCACCCTGCCCGGTGGGCATGGAGCCGTGACCTCCTACGCCGCGGCGTTTGAGGCGCAGCCAGTAGCCGTACTTCTCGGCATTGGCGATCATGAAGAAAGGCCTGCCGGCTACCAGATCCATGGTGGCGTAGCCGCCCTCGTTGATCACCAAGTCCGCCTCCAGTTCCTCGGGGTGGTTCTCCAGCAGCATCCTGGCCCCGGAGTATCCCCCCGCCTCCTCGTCCGCGACGGCCAGGAAGACCACGTCCCGCCTCAATCCCAAACCCTCGCGCGCGGCGGCGACGCAGGCCATGAGCTCCATGATCCCCATGCCCTTCATATCCAGGGTCCCCCGGCCCCAGATAAAGCCGTCGGCGACCTCCCCCGAGAAGGGGTGGACCTGCCAGTTCTCGGGGTTGGCGGGGACCACGTCTATATGGTTGAGCAGGATGAGCGGCTTGCCCTCGCCCGATCCCCCTAGCCTGGCCAGGATGGAGGAACGCCCCGGCGCACTCTCGTAGATCTTATAAGCGATGCCTTCCTCCGCGAGGATGCTCCCCAGGAACTCCGCTCCCGGGGTCTCGTTGCCGGGCGGGTTAGTGGTATCGATGCGCAGGTATTCGCCGAGGATGGATACGGCATCATCTCCCAGTTTATCCCAGTCCATATGTTCCTCCCTTACGGTTTAATTTTACAGGGATCGTATGGTCTTTCCTGTAGTATGCACTAAATATAGCTATTTCCCAATTCTTCTTGACCCAGCCTGGACGTTCGAGGCCGGACTGCGGGAGCGTCTTGGTGGCTTAAGTTCTTCCGGGCGGTGTGTACCGCGCTTATGACATGATGAGCTTTGAGACCTTTGCCTGGAAGGATACCGGTACCATGCGGCCCGAGATTATAGCGATCTTATTGTGCACGCCGGCGACTATGTGCCTTTTTATTTTTCATAAGTGGCTTGCAGGCGATGGCGGCGACCTTCTGCGCGCTCATGGTGGCAAAACTGTCACCAAGAGCGTTATCTACTTTTCCCATGGAAGAGAACTGGGTCCTGGTCGCCCCGGGGCAAACGGTGGTCACAGACACGTTGCTCCCTCGAGGCTCTTCGGCCAGGGCGTGCAAAAAGGAAAGGTTGTAGGAACTGATGCATTGTTAAGCAAAGCTAGCTTGTAGTCCTTCGGGATTTGAGATGATAAATGCGGGTATACTTTTCCGCCTCAGGATTCCTTGACCTTTATATCGCTTTCCCATTCGGGGCGGAAGGGGATTTCTTTTAAGAGGTGGCTGACAGTAAGCTTCAGAAAAGGATAGGGATGAACCATTCCATGCCCCGGACGAGAGCGAAGGTGTGCATTTCACTACCAACCTCGTGGCTCCAATAAGCCATCTATTGTTCCTTTGCCGCTTGGGGTTGACCTTTTAAGTGGATTGGACATGCCGGAATTCTCGCCGATATAATTTTCGTGGGAGGAAATCAGACTACATATGCAAACAGGAAGGGAAAAAATAGCAGCAAAATGAGTTCATCGCAGACCACCATATCCAAGGCGATTACCTCCAAGCTGATCGCCCGCATCATAGACGGTGTCTATCCGCCTGGCGACAAGCTCCCCACCGAGCGCGAGATAGCTGAGGAGTTCAACGTTACCCGTAATGTGGTCAGGGAGGCCCTGAAGCGCCTGGAGGCTTTAGGGTTGGTTACTATACGTAGGAGTTCCGGTATCTATGTCGAGGACCTGCAGTTGACCGGAGGAGTAGAGCTGCTGGAACTGCTTATCTTCAAAGAGGATGGGAGCCTGAACATAGATATCCTTCGCGACATCATCGAGTTCTATGAGAGCTCCATCATCAGCATAATAAGACTGGCCACCCAGCGTATGACCCGGGAAGAACTGAATGCGCTGGAGGAGTCAGTGAGGAGACGGGGGGAGATGATCGGGGAGAGGGAGGAGGTCGAGAAGATCTCCCGGGATATAACGGCCCTTATCGTCGACGCGACCCACAACTCCCTTTACCGGCTCATATACAATACCATGTTGAAAATCCCTGTTTTATCAACGGGATTCTTCGGCATCCTCATGTCCATCAATCCGGATATCCAGGAGTTCTTCGAGCGGCTTGTCGTGATGATAAAGCAGAGAGACCAGGAGATGGCGAGCCTGCTGGCATCCCGCATGTTCGAGGCTTATGAAGACCAGGCCGCGAGAGTATTGATAAGGATGGCCGCAGAGGACAAGCTGAAACCTAGACTTTGAATCCCCTTATCCCATCGTTACACTAACAGACAAACATAGAGGTTATTGTATTATATTTCTCCATAGGTACTACCATATCATTGATATACGTTATAATATCTGTAAAATAGCCCCATAAAAAGCTATAGGGTAGCACCAATATGATAGGAAAGGTGCTATGGCATCTAATCCTTCACGTTCGAAGTGGTTTTGGGTTAGTGCCTGTCGAGAGGATGAAAGGGGAAGGTAGATCTAATGCCGGAAGTAACCGAGATCTTCGAGAAGTTCTTCGAGAGCGTGATGCCCCAGATGTTTGAGACCATTACCGAGGTCTTTCCCGTGTCCGGTATGGAGGGGACGACATTCACGATTGTGGTCAACCTCACGGGAGATAACGGGACCACCTACGGGATCACCATAATAGATGCCAGGGAGCTGACAGTTACGCCGGGAGGCCTGGATGATCCCATGCTTACCGTTGAGCTGCCGGCGTCCCTCTTCGTGGACCTGATAAAGAACACGGTCTCCTCCCCCATGCAGGATATGTACAACGCGGCCAAGGACGTCCAGGGCACCATTGTTTTCGAGCCCCTGCTCAGGGAAGGTCAGCCGCCCTTTAGCGTTAAGCTGATCATGAACCAGGCGGACGATCCCAACATCACGCTGAGCGCCGACGTTCCGACCTTCATGCGCTTGATGAACGGTGAGATATCTCCGCCTACCGCCTTCATGCAGGGGAAGATGAAGATCGACGGCAACCTGTCCTTCGGTATGGAGCTGATGAACAAGTTCCAGGCCTTCATGCCTGGCATGTCATAGTGTAGCTTTGAGCGGCTTGTTCCTGAGACAGAGGAAGAAGATTGTATAGAAAAATGAAAGGTATATTTTGGTACAATCCGACCTAAGATTACGCGAGTTCCTGAACAACATGCCGAGCGGTTACCCGGAGACGGAAAGCGGAGTGGAGTTAAGGATCCCCGAGAAGTTCTTCACTGCCGAGCGCGGCGTCATCAGACATCAACGGACCAGAATTCATGGGGGGAACAACAATGGAAAAGAAGCTCGTGGTATGCAGCATGTGCGATCTGGCCTGCACCCTAGAAGCCCATATAGAAGACGGCCGGCTGGAGAAGCTGAGGGGCTTCGCCGAGCATCCCCTCACGCCAGATGTCTTCTGCGTTAAACCGGCCCATGCCAAGGATTGGTATTACAACGACGACCGCCTTCTGTACCCTTTGAAAAGAGCAGGTGAGAGGGGCGCCGGGAAATGGATCCGCATCAGCTGGGATCAGGCCATGGACGAGATCGCCCATCGCCTGTCAGAGGTGGTCGAGAGGCACGGACCGGAGTCCTTCGCCTGTTCCACCTCGGAATACAATACCCAGGTGGCAAGCGGCGCCACCCGGCGCTTCATGAACCTCCTGGGCAGCCCCAACTACATCAGCGGCGTGTCCCTGTGCATGGGTAACACCGCCGCCGTGGCCAGCATGACCTGCGGGGGATACCCTTTTTCGGACTATGAGCAGACCCGATGCGTCGTCTATTTCGGGCACAATCCCAGGCCCGATGTGTGGGCCGGGGAATACCAGAGGTTGAGAGCAGCACTCGGGAGGGGAGCCAAGCTGATCGTACTGGACCCGCGCAAGAGCCACTGCGCGAAGATGGCCCACATCCACCTCCCCCTGCGGGCGGGAACGGACGCCGCCATGTCCCTGGGCTGGCTGCAGGTCATCATCGAGGAAGAGCTGTACGATAAGGAGTTCGTATCCCGGTGGTGCGTAGGCTTTGAAGAGCTCGAGCGGCGGGTCGGCGAGTATCCGCTGCAGCGGGTGGAGGCCATCACGGGGGTCCCGGCCTCCCTTATCCGGGAAGCCGCCAGGATGTACGCCACCAACTCTCCCGGCGTCATCCCCTGGACCTGCATTACCGACCAGCAGAAAAACAGTACCTCGGCCCTGCGCTGCCAGACTATCTTGAGGGCGCTTACGGGCAGTTTGAACGTGCCGGGGGGAGATGTGCTCCTTGCTCCGAATCCCATGGTCGTATCCGAATCGGAGCTGGAGATGCACGAAGCCCTGCCCCAGGATAAGAAGGACCTGCAGCTCGGGGCCGAGAAATACCCCGTCATGACCTACCGGGGCCAGCAGGCGTTGAACGAACCCCGGCGCAGGGTATGGGGCCTCCGCTATTTCAACTTGATGAAGGGACAATACATGGCCCACCCGCCCACATTGTTCAGAGCCATGCGGGAGGGAACCCCTTATGCGGTGAAAGCCTTTTTCTCCATCGCCAATAACACCCTTATGTGCTACACCAACCAGAAGGGCATCTATGAGGGGCTGAAAAAGCTCGACCTGTTCGTGGTCAACGACCAGTTCATGACGCCCACCGCCCAACTGGCCGATTATGTACTCCCCGGAGACAACTTCCTGGAGCGGCCCGTTCTGTATAACGCCTCGGAATGGATCAATCTCTATTTTGCAGCCCCTAAAGTGCTGGAGCCACCGGGCGAATGCAGGGATATCTACCATTTCTGGCGCGAACTGGCCCTGCGCATGGGCATGGAGGAACACTTCCCCTGGAATAATCTGGAAGAATTGTACGACTTCCGGGTCAAAGGAACCGGGCTCACATGGGAGGAACTCTCCGAGAACCTCTTTGTGGTTCCCTCCCCTCCACCTCAGGCGGCCCCGGTCTTTCGCAAAACCCTCAGGGCCCTTTCCAGGACCGGCCTCTTGCCAAAGGTGACCCCCGTCTTTCTGACCATGATGTCCTGGCAGCGTCGCACCCGGGAGAGGCTGGAGCAGGCGGGCATGGAGCGCATGGCCGTCCTGTTTCGAGACCGCATGACCTTTAAACCCTACCCCCACGAAAAATTGGGTTTCGCCACCCCCAGCGGGAAGGTGGAGCTGTACTCGAGCGTGCTCGAGGACCTGGGCCACGATCCACTGCCTTATTGGAGCGATATAAACCCACCGGGGGAAACGGCTGATTCATCTGAGGACGAGTATCCTCTCCAGCTCTTTATCGGCCTGCGTGAGGACGAATATTTTCATTCAACCGGACGGCACGTCGATAAACTGCGCAAACGCAACCCGGAGCCCCTGGCTTTTATAAACACCAATACCGCCCGCAAGTCGGATATCGAGGACGGGTCGTGGATATACGTGGAGACCTCGTGGGGCAGGGTGAAGATGAAGGCCAAGCTCAGCGAGGACATGCACCCGGACCTGGTGCGTGTTCCCCACGGGTGGTGGAAACCGGAGATGCCGAAAGGCGACCCGGAGCTTTCCGGGGCTTGGGATTACTCGGATGGGGTCCTTCTCGACGATGACCCGGCCCACCTGGACCCCGAGCAGGGCCTGCCCGACCTGCGCGGAGGCAGGAGGTGCAGGGTGACCCTCATGCAGGAAGAATCTTAGATTGAAGGAGGTTATAAGAGATGATAGACATAGGCGACTATCCCGGAGTATCAAAGGCACACATGAAGCTGGCCAAAAAATATTCCAGTATCCTGCTAATAGGCCCACCCATGTGCGATGAGCTCGTATCCTTGGTAGAGCACATGTTCAGCGAAGAGGAGGCGGAGGTCGCTAGGCATTTGAAGCCCTGGCGGCCGATGACGGCCAAGAAGCTCGCCGCTGCGACCGGGCTGCCTTTACGGGAGGTCGAGGCGATGCTCGATGTCCTTGCCCACTGTCGTTATCCCATCCATACCAGCGTGCTCGAGGGGATCAACAACAAGATCAAGGTCATAAAGAGGGTGGCTTATGGGTATAGAGATGAGGAGTATTTCTTCCTGAAGATACGGGGAGCTTTTAGGCTAGCTACCCACAATTAATGCAGAAGAGCCATATATTAAAAGGAGAAAAGATGCAGTTTGATGAGTCTAAATACTCAATGTCCCATGTAAAACTCGCCAAAAGATACAGTTCTATTTTTATGGCGGGCCCTAAAATGAGCGATGATCTCGTTACGCTTATTTCCTACATGTTTACTGAAGAACAAGCTGAAATAGCAAGGACCTTGCCGCCTTATGTACCAGTGTCTTACAAAATAATAGCCATGCTTAAACGCCGTCCTTTTCAAGAAGTACGTTCTATTTTAGAGGAGATGGTTGATAAATCGGTTATCTTTAGAATGGGCAATAGTTGTTCTCTTATTCCTTTACTACCCGGAACAATGGAATTGATGATGATGAGGAACAAAGATGATGAATGGTTAGCCACCTATGCCCGGCTTTATCTTAAAATTTTCAATGATGGGTATTTAAAAAGATATATGAAAAACACTAAGGGGCTCCCTTCAATTACCTACACACCGGTGAACCATGACGTTGAAGTTAAAAACCGTAAAGTGAAGGTAGACCAAGAAATTGAAGCCGAAAACCGTCAAGTGAGTGATGATTTCGTTGCAAAGGCCATTGAATATCATGACAATATTGCCATTGTAAACTACTGTCAGTGTCGGCGTTTGACAAAACTAACCGGCAAAGAATGCAGTCATGGTGGTCTAACGGAAGAAGATGGTTGTTTGTGGTTCGGGTCTGTTGCAAAATATTTTGTGTCCCAAGACATTGCAAGAAAAGTAAGTAAAAAAGAGGCATTCCAGCATGTAGCGCACGGCAAGGAAAATAAGGCCGCCTTTTTTACCTTCAACGCTTCTTATAAAAGCGACTTAATGATATGTCTTTGTTGTCAGTGCTGTTGCAAATTTATTCATGTGATAAACAACTTTGATGGGCAAAAGCTGGTTGCCGAGACTGAATATAAGATAGCTGTTAATTCCGGTCTGTGTTCTAATTGTGGTGCTTGCTCAAAGGTTTGCTTTACAAATGCCCATGCCATGGTTGACAAAAAACATGTGTATAACAAAGATGAATGCATTGGATGCGGCGTCTGTATTGATGCTTGCGAAAAAAATGCGCTTCAACTAGTACGAAACGACAAATATAAGAAACCCCCTAGACACATGATGTTGACTTTACTGAAACTTGCCCCCGAAGCAGCAATGATGGCCATAAAAAAAAGTGGCTCTTAGAGGTGGCCGGGGTTCATTGGACATGTTTTCGTGATCCTTAAGTGGCATCCTGCTCATCACTATGCTGCTGCCTCTTCCTTTGGAAGCGTGTCCCAGTAGACCTCATCGGGTGTCCGGTAGTCAAGGCCCTGGTGCCGCCTCCTTGAGTTGTAGAACTCGAAGTAGCCTCGCTCAATGATTCGTACGCCTTCAGATAGACCTCCTCGTACTTGACGCTTCTCCACAGTCTCTCCACGAACACGTTGTCGAACCAGCGGCCCCGCCCATCCATGCTGATCCTGATCTTGTGATCCTTCAGAACATCGGTGAACTCATCGGAGGTGAACTGGCTGCCCTGGTCGGTGTTGAAGATGTCGGGGCATCCGTACCTGGCGATGGCTTCTTTGAGCGCCTCTGAGCAGAAGGAGGCGTCCAGGGTGTTGGAGAGCCGCCAGGCCAGCACCTTGCGGCTGGCCCGCCTACCTGGCCAGGTACGCCCGTAATTATTTGATCAACGCCTGGAAAGGGTGGTCCTCTCGCCGCTACTCGCGGCACTAGGAAAAAAGTGCCTCCGCAAACTCTCGGGGATCGAAGGGGTGGAGGTCCTCCAATCCCTCCCCTAAACCGATAAACTGTAACTGTTGCCAGCCCACTAGCCTTGATCCTTGAACCTATAGACGATCACGCAGGTGTCAGCGCCTTCGGTGAGGTTCTTTTCGCACACCGTCTCGTATCTTTCGGGGTTGTAACCGCGCATGATGGCGGCGTCGATGTTCTGACAGAAGTACTTGCCGTACTCCTCCAGGCCCCACTCTTTGAGGGCGGAGGCAAGGGGGCAGTAGGATATCTCGACGCGCAACTGTCCTTCCTCCAGGTTGGGCACCATCTCGTGGTAGGAGGTATCCAGGTCGGAACAGACGGTGAAGGAAGCGAAGGTGGGCTCCCTCCCCTCGGACCTGACCCGCTCCGCCAGTCTGCGGCCGCGCTCCTCCCCGTATTTCCTCACCGCCGCGATGACGGCATCCCGCCCCTTGTCTCCGAAGCGCTCGATCACCTCCCGGGCGAGGGTGCCCAGGAGCTTTCCCTGCATCTCCAGGGGTTTATCGATGTACTGATCTTTCTTCTCCGCCCTCTCCGCGAGCGCGGGCCCCAGCGTATCGAGTTCGAAATCCTTCCTTTCGTCCATCATGCCCATCACCTCGTTTCTTCAGGGGTCAGGTCTTTCATTTTGCATACCGAAGTATCCATATCTATGTTTACCCGGCGGAAGTATAAACTGGCGTCAGATAATATTCTTACACGTACTATCATATGCAAAATGAAAGACCTGACCCCTAGGTGCTCTCGCACCACAGATCACGTATGACCTCGCTTGCGTTGACCGGCTCCACGACGATATCCCCCTCCACCGCCGTCTCGCATGCCAGTACTACCTTGCCGTTCACCTTTAAAATACAGCGTTGGCAGAAACCGAGCCGGCAATTCATGCAATAGGCCAGGCCCGGGTCCAACTGTTCTCTTATATGGTTCAGGCAGTCTTGCACCGACATCTCCCCCTCCACGAGGGGGACCCGGTAATCCTGGAAGCGCGGAGCCGGGTCCGTCTCGGGGTCGTAGCGAAAACAGCGCACGTTGATGGTGGGATGGCTCATCGCTCCACCTCCCCACGCTTGAGGGAGGCGGTCCCGGAGGCTACCGCCTCCTCGAAGGTCATCCTGCCCGCAGGGAGGGGTATGCTGGTGACCACCGGGTCCTCCAGGCGCAGGGACGGTTCACCGTCCCGGTTGGAGATGACCGTGTTTACGCACCAGCGGTCGTTGTCGGTGTGGGGGAAGTCGCGGCGGTAGAAGCCGCCCCGGCTCTCCTCGCGCCGCAGGGATGCCAGGGTGCTCATCTCCAGGCAAAGCAGCATGTTCTCCAGCTCCAGGCAGAGCTGCCACTCGAAGTTGAGCCGCTTGGTCTTGGAGGTCGAGACGTAGAGGCGCGCGGCCTCGTCCCGCCTCATCCAGGAGAGCTCGTCGTAGGCGCTCTCCAGCCCTTCCCCTTCCCTGATTACCCGCAGGTACTCATCGGTCACGCCGTGCATCCTTTCGAGGAACTCGATAGGTGGGACACCCTCCGTCCTGCGCAAGGGCGCCCTGATCCTCTCACGGATCGCCTCCAACTGGTCCTTATCGGGCTCTATATGCTCCACACCATTTATGTAAGCGGGACAGGCCTCGCCGGCTATCCGCCCCTGTGCTCCCACCTGTGTGGTGGCGGAGGCCACCCGCACCGAACCCCACAGCCCACCCGAGCACTCGCCCGCGGCGTAGAGTCCCGGGATACCCGTCTCGGTACGCTCGTTGACCCTGATGCCGCCCACCATGAAGTGTACGGCGTTCCCTACCTCGAGGTCCTCGGTCTTGGCCATCTCCAGCAGACGGGGCAGGAGCTTGCGGAACTCGGACCTCTTGTCCCTGTTCTCGTCCAGGAACCCCTTGAACTTGCCCCACACGAAGTCGATGCCCTCCGGGGTAAGGTGCTTGAGAGCGAAATAGACGCCGCCGTGCGGGCTGCCGCGTCCCTCCTCCACCTCGAGCTCGCCGGCGATGGCTACGATCTCCTTGGTGCTCTGCTCCATGGTCGTGGGATCGTAGCGCTGCATGAAACGTTCTCCCTCGCTGTTGAGCAGCTGGACGAAGGGGCCCGCCTCGGTCTCCATCATGATGTAGGGCAGGATGCTCTTCCTGGCCATGGGCGGCCAGAGCATGGTTGCGGGGATATACTGCACCATCTCCATGCCGATCATCTCCGCCCCGGCGCGGAAGGCCATGGCCTGCCCGTCGCCGGTCAGGTCGGCGGCGGCGGAGTTGAAGTGGTAGGCCTGCTGCCATCCCCCCGTGCACAGCACGACGGCCCTGGCCCGGATGAGGACGATTTCGCCGCTCTTCAGGTCCAAGGCCACCGCCCCACAGGCGCGGCCCTCGCCGCTGAGCAGGTCCACCACCATGGTGTCCTCCAGGACGCGGATGCCCATCTCCCGCACCTTGCGGCGCAGTATGCGCACCCACTTAACCCCCGAGGTGATGAGGCCCCGGGCCATCTCCTCGGCGTGTACCTGCTCGAAGCGGTACACCGGCATGCCCCACTCCAGCAGGTCCGCGGTGTTCTTCGCCGCGTACTCCACGTACTTCTCGACCATGCGCTGGTTTCCCAGGTGGAAACCCTCCCGCACCAGGTCCTCGCAGAAGCGCTGCGGGGAATCGCGGTCATCTCCCGGAAGCCCCAGCGCGATGGCGCTCCTGCCGTCCAGGTTGAAGTCGGCGCCGGCCATCTGGGAGGCCCCGCAGCGGCTCATCTTCCCCTTGCTGGCGATGAGCACGTCCAGTCCCGCCCGTGCGGCATTCACCGCCGCCTGCCCGCCCGACCCCTCGCTCCCCACCACCAGCACGTCGCAGGTGATGTCCCGGTCGTAAAGTGCTTCGGCCATGGCTCCCCCCGGATGTCCTCGCTCTGCTCGATACCCGTCGTAAATAGGATATCCGAAAAGCACGCGCGGCAAACCCTCATACACGTTCCGCATCGCTATGCCAAGCAGACCGTGGGGACGTTTGCCCGCTATGCGGTCTGTTGAATGTTGATCATCGCTAAAGTGGATTTCATCTTCTCTCAATCCTCCTATGAGCGGCAGGCCATCGCGCGCGAGATCGGTCAGCATTGGAGATACGGAAGTCAGATTCGCTTCACTGGAAGACCGGGTCATCCACAAGATCGTGTCCGGAAGGCCCCGGGATATGGAGGACGTGAAGAACGTACTCGTGAAGAATCCCGGATATGTCCGGGAGTATATTCTCACCTGGCTTCAGGAGTTCGATACCGCGCTCGATACTTCATTGACGGAAGCCTTCGCTGAGCTGTCCGGCTAGGGGGCGGCCCATCGTTCCTTGCTTACTCCAGCTGGTGCAGGTATTCCGCGATGCCGTACCCCGTCCGGTCACCCCATTGGTATTCGGCGAGCGCCTCGTTGACCAGGGTGCGGTGGCCGCCCGACTCCAAGTGGAGGGGGATCACGGTCAGGGCCTTGCCGGCTACATCGTAAGATCCCCCGCCCACATCCTCGATACGGAAGGCCAGCCTTTTCTGGGTCACGCCGTCCTCTTCGAACTCCGTCTCCAGGGCGGCGCGCCGCAGGGGATAGTTCACTCCCTCCCGGCATACGAAGCCGTTGAATATGTCCACGCTGGCGATGGCCACGCGGCTGAGGTTGAAGGCGAGCTCCTCGCCGAACTGGCAGGTAAGCCAGGTCCACAGTCGCGGCGCGGCCCAGTCCCGCACACCCCAGGAATGATCGCGGTGGCCGCTGCCCTGGAAGGAGATCTCGCGGTTGCCGATCTTGATGGTCCCGCTCACGCGCATCACCTGTTCGTAATGCTCGCTGGAGACCTTGGATACCTTGCGCAGGTCGCTGAGGCGCGTCCGCTCCCGCACCACCATCTCCGCCAGTGCGCGCGGGTTCGAATCCTTGAAGTTGAAACAGGGGGCCATGCCCTCGACCTCCAGATCCACCTCCACCCGCTGGGTCGTAAGTGTCTCCGGCTTCAGCTCGGGTAGTTTCCTCGCGTTGTCGACGTCCATCATCTCCCCCTGAAACACCAGGCGCCACTTGGCCAGGGGTTCGAGGCGGTGGTACGAGAGCTCGCCGAAGCGCAGTTCGCTCCCCTCGAAAACGGCCCTGCCGGTCTGGAGCACGGCCAGGATGCGGCTGCCCCCGGCGTAGAGCATCATGGCGCCCATGTCGGTGTCCTGGTTGGGCAGGATGCCTATCCTGGTCCACCCACCCACCTCGCGCTTGGGGTCGGTGAAGTTGAAGTAGAAGCTCTCGTTCCAGTCAAAGTCCTGGGTGGGAGTATGCAGGAACTCCGCGTCCGTGGCGAGGGGAGCCCCTATCTTCTTGAGCTTCTTGAGGATGGCGTAGGAACCGCTCAGGCACCATACCTTCAGGGTTTTTCCGGCCCCCATCCTGCCTGTAGCAGATTCTTCCACTTGACACCTCCTTGGTACCTCGCACATATACGATCACATGCTGACGCCTCAGCATCGATGCCGTTTCGGACCGTCGCAATGTAATAATCGATGGAGCTTGCCGCGCAGGCTCCGCCTCCTCGCTGCGAATCCAGCCGCAAGTGGCCCGGTAGCGCGCCTCGCGCAGGCACTCTCGATGCATGACCGTATTTGTGGACCGGTCAACTGCCCAGCGAGCCGTACCCTTCCGCGCATTACTTCTCGCTGGGATGGAGATAGACCTTCCCCGCGCCGCCGTCCACGGTGATCACCTGGCCGCTGCGGATGAGCCGGGTGGCGCCCGTGGCGTTGACCACGCATGGTATGCCGAACTCCCGGGCCACGATGGAGCCGTGGGAGAGAGGCCCCCCTACATCCACCACGGTGGCGGCCGCGGTGACGAAGAGCGGAGTCCAGGCGGCGTCGGTCACCGGAGCCACCAGTATCTCGCCCGGCATTATCTCGGAGTTGCGGCGCGGGTCGGTTATCACCCGGGCCGTGCCCGTTACCCTGCCGGGACTCACGCCGATCCCCGTCAGGGTCTCTATATCCTCCCGTGGCTCCAGTTCCTCGGGGGTCAGCGGTATGGGGTGGCCATGGCTGTACGCGGGGAGGGTGACGGAGAGGTTGCGCTCGTATTCCCTCCTGCGCCTGGAGACCAGTTCTCCGACGGGCAGATCGCCACCATCGGCCAGGCTGGTTACCTCCCGCCTGGTGAGGAAATAGACATCGTCCGCTGCTCCGATGATGCCGTCTGCGCAATATCTCCTGCCCAGGATGCGGTAGACCTTCTTGGCGTGGGCGATACCCTTGATGAGATAGGATTTCATGAACTCGCGCAGGGAGATGTACTCCTGGGCTTGTTTGAGCACGTATTTGAGAACGGACAGCTTTACTCCCTTGAGTTTTCCCTCCAGCTCGCGCAGCGCCTCCTCCCGTTCCCTGTCCTGCCTCGCGGCGAGTTCGCGCGGATTGGAGGCCGCATCGGCCTCCAGGTAGTTATGGATCATGGAGAAGACGTAGCTGGGGTCTTCTCCCCAGCTCGGGAGCATGGTCTCCGCCTCGAAGACGCCGCGGTATCCGTACTCGGCCAGGAAAGAGCTGAGTGAATCGAGGAATGCCCCGGCCTCCCCGGACCCGCTCGCCTCCAGCAGACCCAGTATCTCGCTTGGCGGGTTTTCCCGGAAGATGCGCCCGAGCTCATCGCTGCCCAGGACCATGCGCGAGAGGTCCCAGATGAGGGAGCTGGGCCTCGCGCTCTCCAGGCTCTGCAATCCGGTCATGAGGCGGGAGGCCAGCATCCCGTCGTCGTCCCCGAGCCATTCCCCGGTCAGGCGGCAGAGGAAGAGATGGTAGATGAGCGCGTATTGCGAGACGGTTATGTGCATGGCCATGGCCTGGAAGAGATGGCCGCGGCTGTCCTCCAGCCCCTGCAGGATCTCACTGTAGGGCATGCTCTCGTAATCGTTCGCGTCTGACTCCGTGAGCTTGGCGTCCATCTCCCTTGCCAGGGCTTCCGCTTCCTTGGGCGTGGAAGTCCCCTTGCGGGTCACACGCCACAGCAGCCCCGGCAGGACCGCCAGGTTGCGGGGGGTGGGCCGCCACTTCTCCTCCACCGCCGCTTCCCCGGAGTCCCTGCGCTCGAACTCGCTCGCCGAGCCTCCGGGAACCCTGGCCGCAATGGCTTTGATCACGGAGAGGTTGATGTGGCAGCGGTTGTAGAAGAGGCCCAGGAAGTTCATCTCGCTTCTGGGCTTGATCCCCTTCATGAGGCCGAAATCGCTGTTGGCCCTGGTGAAGCCGTAATCCAGGGCGTCGAGGTCGGACATGGTCAGGGGGGTGAGGACTCCGGGGAGAACCTCGCTGATATTGGAGAGGGTGTATTCGGGATAGGCCGGGTCTATGCTGGTGTCGAATTCCGAGGTCCAACCCCCGGCTTTGGGCAAGCCGGATGAGACCCCAAGACCGGCCGGCGTATCGCCGGGGAGGGGATGGAGAAATACCTTCCCCCGGTCTCCGTCCACGGTTATCACCTGGCCCGTTCTTATGGCGCGGGTTCCCTGGCCGACGTTGAGTACGCCGGGGATGCCGTATTCCCGCGCCACGATGGAGCCGTGGGAGAGGGGTCCGCCCACGTCCACGACTATGGCCCCGGCGGTGACGAAGAGCGGGGTCCAGGCGGCGTCGGTCACCGGCGCGACCAGTATCTCCCCCGGGTTTATCTGCGAGTTGGAGCGTGGATCGGTGATGACGCGCGCCCTGCCGGTGACCCGGCCCGGGCTCACGGCTATCCCGCTCAACACCTCCACGTCCTCGTGCATCTCCAGCTCAGCGGCGGAGAGGGGGCGGGGGCGGCCCCTGGTGTGCTCGGGCAGCACCACGGTGAGGTTCTTCTCGTACTCCCGCCTGCGGCGCCCCACCAGCTCCATCACGGGGATATGCGAGCCCTGCCCCAGGGCCAGCTCTCTTATCTCGTCCCGGGTCAGGAAGAAGAGGTCTTCGGGCTCGGCGACGATTCCCTCCGCCGCGAACCTGCCGCTGAGAGCGTGATAGATCATCTTCCCTTCGGCGAGGAGCTTGATGAGCACCGCCTTCATGAACTCGCGCATGTAGATGAAATCCTGGGACTGCTTGATGAAGTAGCGCAGCAGTGGTCGCAGCGCGGGGTTGAGGCGCTCCAGGGCAAGGCGCGTGGCCTCTTCCCGTTCCTTTTCCTGCTTGGCGGCATGTTCACGGGGGTCGCAGGAGGCATCGGCATCCAGGTAGTTGACGATCATGCTGAATATGTAACTGGGGTCCTCCTCCCAGCAGGGAAGCATGGCCTCCGCCTCGAAGACGCCGCGGTAGCCGAACTCGTCCAGGAATGCTTGCAGGGATAGCACAAATTCCCGAGCCGGCTGAGAGGGGTCGGATTTGAGCCGCTCGAGTATCTCCCCGGCCGGCGTGCTCACGAAGATCTCCCGCAGTTCCTCGTTTGCATGCACCTTGCGCGAGAGGTCCCAGATATGGATGTTCGGCCTGGCGCTCTCCAGGGTCTGCAGGCCGGTGACCAGGCGCGAGGTCAGGCTCCCCCCCTCGTCTCCCAGCCACTGCGAGGTGAGCCTGGTGAGGAAATCGTAGTAGTTCGCGGCCAGCTCCGAGACGACGATGTGTTCCGCCATGACCCGCCTAACGAAGACCCGGCTCTTGCCCAGCCACTCCATTACCGACTCGTAGGGGGAGCTCTCGAGGTCGAGCCGTTCGGCTTCGGCCAGGATGAGGTCGCACTCGCGCCCCAGCTCCGCCACCTCGGAGGGCGCCCGCAGCGCCCCGCGCAGCAGTCCCAGGACTATCCCGGGCAGGGCGCGGATATTCTCGAGCGAAGGGCGCCACTTCACTTCCGGGAGGCCGCTCTCCTCCGGGCTCCTGCGGTCGAACTCGTGGGTTGTCCCCCCCGGGGCTTTGGCCACCATCTCCCTGACCACGGAGAGGTTGAGGTGGGCCCTTCCGTAGAAGAGGCCCAGGAAGGTCATCTCGCTGCGGGGCTCGATGCCCTTCATGAGGCCGAAGTCGCTGTTGGCCTTGACGAAGCCGTAGTCGAGGGAGTCGATATCGTACATGCTCAGGGGAGTGAGCACGCCCGGCAACACCTCGCTGATGTTCGACAGGGTGTAGCGGTCGTACGCGGGATCCACGGTGGTGTCGAATTCGCACACCCACTCCTCGACGCCGTCCTGCGAGATCTGCCCTGCGGTCGAGGCGTCCTCTCCCGGGGAGGGCTCACCTGCGCCCGCGGCGGCATCCAACCCGGTTATCTTCCTGGCCTGCAGAACGTACAGTTCACCCGCGGCGAAAGCCCACTCGATATCCTGGGGTGATCCGTAATACTCCTCGATGGCCCTGGCCACCTCGACCAGCGCGGCGAGCTGGCTTCCGGAAAGGGAGGGGTTGCTGCCTTCGTCCGCGTCCAGAGTTACCTTGAGGTTTCCCTCCCCCCTTTCGACATCGAGGACTATCTTGAACCCCTTGGTTGCTATGCGCTCTTCCAGAACCTCGCCCGAGGCCGTGTCCACCACGAAGTGATCGCATTCCACCTGACCCGATACCACGGATTCGCCCAGGCCCAGGCAAGCGTTGATGACCATCTGGTCGCGCCGTCCGTTGAGGGGATTGGCTGTGAAGATGACCCCGGCGCTCTCCGGTGCGACCATCAATTGCACAACGGGAGCCACGAAGACGTCGAAATGGTTTATGCCACGGGCATGGCGGCTCACCAAGGCCCGGTAACTAAAGGCCGAGGCCCAGCACTCCTTGACCTTTGCGAGTACCTCCTCCTGGCTGGCCAGGTTGTGATAGGTGTCCATCTGTCCGGGAAAGGAGGTCACGCTCATGTCCCTCGTTCCCACGGAGGAACGCACCGCTACCAGGCCGCTGCCCGAGGCCTCGGCAATTAGCTCGCGGTATGCGGAGGCTATCTCCTTCACGATGGGGCCCGGCAGGGGGGCGGCTACGATGGCGTCCTTGATCCTGGCCATGGCCATCTCCACGTCCATGGAGTCATCGAAGTCGACCTCGGCGAGGATGCCGGCGATGCGGTCTTTCAGGTCCGGTGTCTCGAGCAGTACGTCGTAGGCGCTCGCCAGGATGCAGAACCCGGGCGGGACGGCGAAACCGCCCCGCAGGAGATGACCCAGGTTAGCCCCCTTGCCTCCCGCCTGCTCCAGGTCGCCGAGGTCTATCTCGGAGAAAGATAAAGTAAAACGTCCCAAACAGCACCACCCTTGCCTTGGTCTACTATTATACATCCTTGTATGGCTTTTTTTGCGGGATATGTGGTCCTTTAAGGGATCCGCCTCTTTGTATTGCGGCCGGGATCGCCCGTGTCTCAATCATCGCGAAGGCCGTGCAGGATGAGGTCGAGGACGGACTCCTCGATATCCGCGTCGCTGCATGTCTCTTCGATCATGGAACGGTAGGACACCATCTCCAGCATGGACAGGAGGGCGAAAGGGACGATCTCGGTGCGCACCGGCCGGAAAACGCCGTCCTCGATGCCCTTCGCGAGGTCTCCCGTCAGAGGCTCTATGAGTGCGCGCCGCAGGATGGCCGCTGCCTTCAAGCGGTGTTCCTCGTTCTCGTCACGCAGGGATTCGCGTACGAGCTGAAGGATGGTGATCATCTCGGGGAAGAAAACGCGTGTTGCTCCCCAGCGCAGGGCCAACCGCCTGATAATATCCTCCTCCTGCCTTATGTCGCCCAGCGCGTCGCGGAAGACATTCTGGAATATATTGTCAAGGCATTCGAAATAGAGGTCTTTCTTGTTCTCGAAGTAATAATAGAAAGATGCCTTGCTGGAGCCCACGCTCTCCATGATCTCGGAGATGGTGGAGGCACGGTAGCCCTTGCGCAGGAAGACGGCGGTGGCTTCCCGGATGATGCGGTCGCGGGTGGGGGACTCTCCCTCCCCGCGCCTGCCCTGCCGCGGCTCGGTCTCACGCCCCTCCCGTTCCTTCTCCCATAGCTCGGTGCAGTAGGCGAGGGGAAAGCCGTCCGCACGTCCACGCTTGATGAACTCCAGCTTCTCCAGGTGGGTGTGGTCGTAGAGCGCCTGGTTACCGGACTTATAAAGCGCAGGGTGGAGGTAACCCTTGCGCAGGTAGTAATGGATGAGCTGCTTGTCCAGGCCCGAACGCCTGGCCAACTCCCCCATGCGCATGCCCCTCGCTTCCGCCGCCACTAAGCCCGCTCCCTCCTCGTGCGACTGATGTACCGGTGAATACCCCAGACTTTATACGATATTATATGTTATTAAACGATTATTTATACGTAGTTCACAGATATATTCCGTCATTGCTGCTATGTTGCAATGGAAATCACCTTGTTTTAACCGGTTCAGAGTATTGACTAACTGGAATAGAAAAAATAGAGTCAAGTGGCGAACATGGATCTCCAGCAAGACCAGCGTTATCGCAGCAGCACCGATCCCAGCTTATCCCATCCGGCGACATCGCAACAAATACCGCAACCGGCTACCGGGCAAAGAAGTCAGGAGGAAACAATGCGTGAAGTCGTAGTATTGGGCGTCGGCATGACCCGTTTCGGCAAGTTCCCAGGCCGCAGCATAAAGGACCTCTCCCGCGAGGCGGTAGAGAAGACCCTGCAGCACGCGGGGATAGAGCGTAAGGAGATCGAAGCCGCCTACGTCTCCAACTCCATGGCGGGCCTGATGACCGGGCAGGAGAGCATCCGGGGCCAGGTGTGGCTGCGTCCCATGGGCATCGAGGGTATCCCCATCTTCAACGTGGAGAACGCATGCGCAAGCGCCTCCTCCGCTTTCCACCTGGGGTGGCTGTCGGTGGCGGCCGGGCTCTACGATTGTGTACTCGCCCTGGGTGCCGAGAAGCTCTACGACAAGGATAAGGTGAAATCCTATACGGCCCTGGGCACGGCGGTGGACATCGAGGAAGTAGACAAGATTGTGGAGATGATCGAGAAGTCGGACCTTGGCGGTACCTCCACCCAGGGGAGCGGCGAAAACCGCTCCATCTTCATGGACTTCTACGCAGCCCTGGCCCGCTATTACATGCGCGAGTACGGGGCGACGCCAGAGCACTTCGGTAAGCTCGCGGTGAAGAGCCATTATAACGGCAGCCTCAACCCCCACGCCCAGTACCGCGAAGTAGTGACCCTTGAGGAGGTCATGGACTCGCCCATGGTCTCCTATCCCCTCACACGGTTGATGTGCGCCCCCATAAGCGATGGGGCGGCAGCGGCCATCGTCGCCAGCGAGGAGTTCGCGCGCGCACACGGCGGCAAGCCGGTATACGTGGCGGCGACCGTGAACCAGTCCGGCATCTCGAACGTGCCCCTGGGTGGCGAGGGCATCGTCAGGCGCATGGCGCCCCTGGCCTACGAGCAGGCAGGTATCGATCCCGGGGACCTGGACGTGGTGGAGGTGCATGACGCCACCTCCATCTCCGAGTACGCCTTCATGGAAGACCTGGGGGTGTGCGGTCCCGGAGAGGCCAAGGACTGGATCGACCGCGGCTGGACGGAGATCGGGGGCAAGGTGGCCTTCAACACCAGCGGAGGCCTGGTGACCAAGGGCCACCCCGTGGGCGCCACTGGTTTGGGGATGATCGCTGAGATAGTGTGGCAGCTGCGTGGCGAGGCCGGAGAAAGGCAGGTGGAAAACCCGCTGGTGGGCCTTACCCTGAACGGCGGCGGGGTGCTGGGGACGGAG